>JBCCRH010000178.1:0-11348 GCA_039208045.1 Bacteroidota bacterium | reverse complement strand
TTCTCGATTTATGGCTGGCTCTTTTGCTCTAATACTGCGTTGAAAAGCCTCGCCGATACTAGGGCATCGCCTGCGTTTTTCGCCTTGTCTTAGAGCAAAATCCCCTTGCCAAAATGCGGAACTTATTCTTTGACTGTTACTGAATTAAAAATTGGCCTCAAAAATATGGAAAATTTAGGGCTCATACTTCCAGTGAACGCTAAGGATTTTCATCGTAGTATCACAATTTGAAATACTTATCTACAATGCTTAGGTCACCTAAACTTTTCACTTTCCTCTTATTATGTCTTCTGCTTGATTTGGAAACTTAGTAATTAGCCATTTGAGTACTTCAAGCTGTGATTGACCTGTAGCTCTTCTAACTTGGGCCAATAATTTCAGCGTACTTGGCCTAGGTAAGGTTAGATTTGAGGCCCCTTCATTACACACTGAGCAAATTGCTCTTAAGTTGGCCACCTCATCGATTCCCCCTTGCGACTTATCGACAATATGGCCGATGTGGAGTCTTGTCTTTCTATTTCTATCGTAAGGATGCATTTCGCCTGCTACAGCTCCACACATTTGGCAAGTAAATATGTTATGGTCTAATTCCAGCTATTGCCCTTAACTCTTCTGAATCTAGCACTTTACCTACATTTGCTACAAAGTATTCACGAAGTTTAGCTCTTGCACCTTTCCGTTTTGCCATTTTTTACCATCCTTATTTAAAGCTGAAATAATCTTCTTGCCAATTGCTTCGGCCACGGGAGGAGGAAAAGCATTTCCTATTTGGCGATATGCTGGGGTTTTCTTGCCAGTAAATACCCAATCTTTAGGAAAGCCCTGGATCAATGCTGCCATCTTGATAGTCAATCTAGGCATACCCTCGAAATCAGGTGGTGGAGATTCATTTGCGATTCCCTTTCCATCTACCCCCAGTTTTTTCCATGCTTGTTTTGCCCTCGTTGGCCCTAGGTCTGCTCCACCATGTTTTTTAGACCCTCCAACTAGAGTAGGTGCTATGCCATTTGCTACTTCTTTCCAAGAGCTAGCATTATCCCATCCAGCTGATGCCATTTCTTCATAGAGGGTCTCTCCTACCGTTCTTACTACATTGCTTCTCTTAGGCCATTCAAAATAGCTTGCATATTCATTTTTTAAACCAACATATATCGCTCGTGGTCTCAACTGTGGAACGCCATAATGTGATGATGTTATTAGTCTCCATTGACCAAAATAGCCCAATTGCTCAAGCTGCTTATTTAGCTTTTTCCTATACGAATCAAATTTTTTAGATAGCAATCCCTTCACGTTTTCAAGTAGTATAGCCTTAGGATTACACTCTTTTATAATTCTTATAGCTTGTGGAAATAAGTCTCTTTCATCTTGTTCTCCTAGTTGTTTTCCTGCCACCGAGAAGGGGGGACAAGGCACCCCACCAGCAAAGAGGTCAATATCTTGATATGCTGATGCGTCAAATTCATGTACATCTAACTCAAATACTTTCCAATTTGGTCGATTATATCTAAGGGTATTACAAGCATTCTTATCAATTTCTACTAATGCAACATGTTGAAAACCGGCTTTTTCCAGTCCTAAAGCCTGCCCCCCTGCACCTGCACATATTTCAATTGATTTAAAATTTTTCATCAAAGATTGTTTTACACACAATTTAAACAATTTGTTAAGTAAGAGTAATTAATTTGTTGTTTTTATTCTAAATACCCTCAATTATAAGGATGTCCTAAAGCTGTGATTCTAGCACTTTTGTAGTGTAAAAAGCAAGACGTTCGATCATCTAGGACTTCAAAAAATAAACATTCATTTTTATTCGCCGTTTTGCTCCAAACCGAATCATTATGCAAAAAAAATTACCTTTTATCTATTGGCTGTTTGGCATCAGCTTAGCCGCTCTTTTTATTAGCTTCTCTAGTAACCCGCCCAACGGGCGGACGGGGGCACCAGGAGATGGTACCTGCGCCAGCTGCCATGGTGGTAATAACCCCAATGGCTTTGATGGGGGGGTTACTATTACGGGCTTGCCAGCAACAGTTAGTCCTAATACCACTTATCCGCTTACTATAACCGTCGATAATCCCAACGGTGCGGCCGCTAGGGCGGGTTTCCAATGGGTGGCCTTGCGGGATAGTGATAATACCAATATTGGTACCATTTCTAATGCAGATGGCAATTCTACCGTCACCTTTTCAAACAATAGGAACTACCACGAGCACGCCCCCGCTTTATCTTACGGCAGTAGCACTTCCCTGAGCTGGACGGCAGACTGGACTTCCCCAGCAGCAGGCAGCAGCGATGAGGGCATTACCTTTTATGCGATTTCCGTCATCGGAAATGGGAGTGGCAGCTCTGGAGATTTAGTAGCCTTATCACAAACGACTACAACCCTTCAGGGAAGCACTGTGCCCCTGACGCTTAGTATTAATAATGTGAGTGGTGTCAGTTGCTTTGGAGATAATGATGGAAGTGCTACGGCAGTACCCTCTGGCGGAGCACCACCCTATACTTTTCAGTGGTCTAATGGCGAAACTAGCGCTACTGCAAATAACCTTCCTGCGGGGCAAGCCTTTGTCACGGTAAGCGATGATAATGGCCAATCTATCATAGATGATGTTATTATTGCTACGCCTTCAGCACTTACGTTCAATATAGTGAGTACTACTGGCATTGACTGTACTACTACTGCTGGTACTGCTACCGTCACCGCCAGCGGTGGCACGCCGAGCTATACCTTTTCTTGGGCCAATGGCGCCACAGGAACTACTGTCAATAACTTAGCTGCGGGCGACACCCAAGTCACGGTAACCGATCTCAACGGTTGCGAATCGGTTTTAACCGTTACAATCGACTCTGATACTGCTGCGCCTAATGCAGAAGCAGGTACAGCACAAACTATTGATTGCAACAATACTACGGCAAGCCTCACTGGCACCGCCCCTGGCTGTACCAACTGCACCTTCGCCTGGTCAACTATGGACGGGAATATCACTGCAGGACAAAATTTGGCGATAGCCACTGTAAACCAAGCAGGACTGTACACCCTGACAGTAACCAACTTAGATAATGGTTGTACGAATACCGATCAAGTGCAGGTAGCTGAAAATACAACTCCACCCAATGCGGATGCAGGAGCTGCTGCTACTATTACTTGCACCACCGCTAGCGTACAATTGACTGGCACCGCCCCTAGCTGTACTAATTGCACCTTTGCCTGGTCAACTATGGATGGGAATATTACTGTAGGCCAGAATTTGGCGACAGCCACTGTAAACCAAGCAGGACTATACACCCTGACGGTGACCAACCTGGATAATGGATGTACGAATACCGATCAAGTACAGGTAGCTGAAAATACAACTCCACCCAATGCAGATGCAGGAGCTACCGCTACCATCACTTGCACCACCACTAGCGTACAATTAACTGGCACCGCCCCTGGCTGCACTAACTGCACCTTCGCCTGGGCAACTATGGATGGAAATATCACCGCAGGACAAAATTTGGCGACAGCCACTGTGAACGAGGCGGGCTCGTACACCTTGACAGTAACCAACCTAGATAACGGATGTACCAATACCGATCAAGTTCAGGTAGCCGAAGACACTACTCCTCCAACTGCTCTGATTGCACCTCCTCTTAGTCTGGATTGTAACAATCCTGAAGTTACGCTTTCGGGTGATGCCTCTGTTTGCCCAAGCTGCATCTACGAATGGACGACTGATGGTGGAAGTTTTACGGCTAGTACTAATACGCCTTCTACTATGGTGGATGCAGGTGGCACGTATACGCTTACAGTGACTAATACGATTAATGGTTGCTCGGCTGCTGCAACGGTTCAAATAGATGCGGATTTTGAAACTCCTGTTGCAGATGCAGGAAGCGATGCTCTCATCACCTGTGCCAACCCAACTGCCACACTAACCGCTTCGGCGGGGGACTGCATGGGCTGTACCTTTGCTTGGATGACGGATATTGGAAATATTGTCAATAATAACAATACGAATCAGTCTATTATAGTGGATGCAGCGGGCAACTATACCCTTACAGTAACTAATCCAGAAAATGGCTGCACACAAACAGACATCGCACAAGTCACTATCGATACGCTCTTACCAAATGTAGATGCTGGCCCGACTGCCACACTTACGTGTAATACGACCAGTCAGACTTTATCTGCCAACTTTTCAAATTGTCCGGATTGTGTATTTAGCTGGTCTAATGAGGCGGGTACTATTGTGGGTACTACACAAAGTATTGAGGTGGCCGAAGCGGGTACTTATACCGTAACCGCTACTATTCCTGCCACTGGCTGTGCTCGTAGTGATCAGGTCATTGTCGATGAAGATATACCGGTAAGTCTTGAGCTTGAGCAAACTACTAACGTAAGCTGCAATGGAGGAAGTGATGGTGCAGCAATAGTGAATACGGCTGATGGCCTCGAACCATTTACGTTTAACTGGTCGAATGGTGTGGGCACAGCTGACTTAAGCCAGGTGCCAGCAGGTAGCTACACGCTTACGGTGACCGATGCGAACGGCTGCATTGCTACACTTACTACCACGATCAGCGAACCAACTGCTATACAGCCTAATGCTAGTGCTACCAACGAGTCTACTTTGGGAGCCAATGACGGTACAGCTAGTGTGCAGCCCGATGGTGGAACGCCCCCCTATGAAGTGCAGTGGAGTAATGGCGCTACTGATCTTGAGCTAAGCGGCCTCGCACCAGCTAACTATAGCGTGACGGTGATTGATGCCAATGGTTGTACCGCTACCGCATCTGTTACGGTGAGTAGTGTCGATTGCTTTTTGAGTACTACTGTATCGGCAACTGATGTAAGTTGTAATGGAGGGAGCGACGGTAGTGCAACAGTAAGTTTGGAAAATGCTACTGCGCCGGTACAAGTCTTATGGTCATCCGGTGGAACTGATTTTACGGAAAGTAATCTAGCAGCAGGTACTTACGAAGTGAGTATTACTGATGCGAATGGCTGCCCAGCTATTGAGGTAATTACCATATCTGAACCAGATGCTATCAATATTGAGCTGGTGTCTGTTGATGAAAGTGCCTTTGGCAGCAGTGATGGGCAGATTGATGCTTCTGCCAATGGTGGTACGGGCAACTTGAGCTATCAGTGGAGCAATGGAGCAATGACTCCAACTATTGAAAACCTACCCCCCGGAACCTATGCCGTGACGGTAACCGACGAAAATGGCTGTAGCCAAATAGCTACTGTAACTGTAGAAGCCTTTGTTTGCGGCGTAACTAATATTGAGGCAACGATTATCTCGAATAGTTGTGTGGGGGAAGCCGAAGGAACGATCAGCCTTGAAATTTCAGGACAAGCAAATGATCCATTGAGTATTAGCTGGTCGAATGGTGCTACTACGCCTGCTATCGATAACTTAGCAGCAGGTGATTATAGTGTGACCGTTACGGATGGCACTAATTGTAGTACTACACAGACCTATACGATTGAAGAAGAGGATACGGAGGCTCCCGAAGTGATAGTGGTGAGTGATCTTATCATCTATTTGGATGAAGCGGGGCAAGCAAACCTGCCAGATATAGATCAAATTGTTGATGTCACCGACAATTGTAGCGTAGCTACTACCGACGTCAGCCAAAGTGCCTTCAGCTGTGATCAAATTGGTGCCAATACCATTGAAGTGACTGCTACGGATGGCTCTAATAATATGACCACCGAGCAACTTAGCCTGACCGTACTGGACACGATTGCGCCAAGCATTACGTGCCCAGAAGACATCATTTCAGTGGACTGTAGTGGAGGCATCACTTACGATCTACCTGTTACTGGTGATAACTGTAGCGTTGCACAACTCATCTTGCAAGATGGTATAGGCAGTGGCGGCCCCTTCCCGGAGGGAGTAAGCACTGAGCTCTATCAAGTAAGCGATCAGAGCGGCAACACTGCGGATTGTGTGTTTACGGTTACTATTACCAATACACTTGATGCAGGCGTCATGACAATGCCTGTTTCGTGTGCAGGTGATGCAGACGGGCAGATTGTTATCAATCCTACTGGTGGTACGCCTCCTTATGAAATCAGTGGGCCAACTGATAATTTGACCAGTGGAATGTATAATCTGACGATCACGGATGCCAATGGTTGTACCTTCGATGTAGAGGCTACTATTTTAGAGCCTACACCTATTGAAATTCAAATAGATGGCGTTACCGACCAAACAGAAGGCTTGGCTGATGGGGCGATTGACCTTTCTATTAATGGTGGAACGGGCGGCTATACCTTTGAATGGACTAAAGATGGGGAGCCTTTTGATGCTGCTGTAGAAGACTTAACCGCCCTATTAGCGGGTACTTACGTGCTTAGGGTAATCGATCAAAATGGTTGTGAAGCGGTGGAGACTATCGTAGTGGATGTCATTGTTAGCAGTGTAGTGCTTGAGCAGATTATTGGGTTTAGCGCCTTCCCTAATCCGGCACGAGACTGGGTTAATGTGCAGTTACAACTGGCTACTCCACAAGCGATTCAGTTGAGTCTGATCGACTTGAGTGGACGGCTGATACAAACTATGGAGCTGCCCATACAAGCTGAGCATGAGGTGCGCTTGGAGCTTTTGAATTTGCCGAAAGGCCTTTATTTGATACAGGCGGACTTGGCTGCTAGCAAGCAGGTGTACTTGAAAAAAGTAATGGTGGAGTAGCGTCGTAAGAGCGCGGCCGCAGCCCCGATAGTAGCGGATATGAGGAGTGGTCAAAAGCTAAGAGCATGTCTGCACTTCACCCTTTCGGCTGCACTTGCCAAATCTTGTCCTGCACTGCGTTGCTCTTTGGTCGCGTAGCTAAGGCTATGCTCCCGCATCGCGTCTTGTTCAGAACAAAATTTGGTAGCGTTCGCTCGAAAAGTGAAGTACAGACATGCTCTACACTGCCCCCACGCTAGCTGGCTGAACGAATACTTGGAGTGAAGACAGCTGGCGTGGGCATGGCAGTGTAGCTTTTGGCCACTCCTCGTTTGAGCGGATAGCGGGATTAGCTGCCCAACACAAAACTTGCCCACCTGATGAGGTAGGTTTTTTTGCTCCTGCTTTTCGTATTTTTGGGGTCTATTGAAATCCAGATGCGATACGACCTAATCCGAATTTATTGTTTGCAAATCTGTCTATTGCTTGCCTTGCACTTGCCGGGGCAAGAGGGGTGTCGCTGTAGCGAAAAGGAGCTGACCGCACAAATTAGCCTGACCAAGCTTGAAGATTCTGTTTCTGTTTACCATTTAGTTGATTTGCTGGCTGCTAGCTCGGAGGGGGCCTGTGTGTTTTTGGGGCTTACCTTGGAGCTGGATTATGTCCTTAGCCAGAAGGCCATTGAAAAAGCAGAGTGCCTCTTGGAAAAGCAGGATAGGTTGCTTCAGCAACTTGGCTGCGAGGCGGCGCTATTGACTGCTTATCAATTAAATAAGGCGAAGTACTATCATGCTACGAGTCAATTTGAGGATTTATCCAAATATGCCTTGGATGCCTTGATGCGGGCTCAACAACAGCAGGCAACCAGGTTGGAAATTGAAGCCTTAAAACAATTGGTGTGGCTCTACACGAGGGTTGATGAAGATGAGAAGTTGTGGAAGTATGTGAAGCAGGCGGAGCAGCTTATCCAAGCAAATGGGACTGATGATTTGTACGCCATTTACGATAATAGATGGCTAGGCTACCAATACGAAAATCGATTTACTAAAACGAATAGAACCATCCTGCTTGATAGTGCACTGTTTTATATTTCTATTGCTCAACAAGAAGCGCTCGCGCACCAGCACATCACCGAGCTCACCAAAATCTATCGGGCACTCGAAGCGCTCGCTTATCACCGAGGAGAACTGGAACGGGCGCTAAGCTACATCGATACAGCCATCTATTATGGCAAAAGGATCACGCAAGCAAAGAATTTAAGTGGGCTTTATCTTTCTAAAGCATGGGATCACCTTGATTTGGGCCAGTTGGAAGAGGTCGAACGGTGGACCGATACGATGCTAGTGCAGGATACGAGACGTGATATTGGGGGCTATATGAAAACCCTCTATCAAGCTGCTGAATTGTACGAACAATCGGGTAATACCCAAAAAGCCTACCGCGCCCTCCAAAAGCATACGACACTTAAGGACAGTCTTTTCAGCGTAGAACGCCTAAAAACGATCAATGACTTAGAGGCTAAATATCAATCTGCACTCAAAGATAAGGCGCTCCAAACTAAGGATGCCAAAATAAAACAGCTTACCATTTACAGCGTCACCTTTATTTCTTTACTTATCTTACTGCTCCTACTACTCAGCAGGCGACAGCTCAAAAAGGTCAAGCGAATTAATGCCAATTTGGAGCAGGCGATGGCTACGCAGCTAAAACTGGAACAGGAAATCATCCACGTGCGAGAGAACATTGCACAAGACTTCCATGACGAGTTAGGTAACAAATTAGCCCGAATTTCCTTGCTATCTAGCATCATTGAAGCAGATAAAACGCTACAACATAAAGGCATCAAAGCAAAGCTTCAGCAAATCACAGAAGATGCAAAAACGCTATACCTGGGTACCCGAGACTTTATCTTTTCCCTAAAATCGAATAGTGACAACTTAGAAGAAGTAGTTACGTATTTGTCGGATTTTGGGGAGGATTATTTTAGTAAAACGGCCATCAAATTTCAGCTAGAGCGATCCATAGAGCAGGATATTCAATTGCCGTTCTATTGGAGTAAGCAATTGATATTCATCTTTAAAGAAGCGATGACCAATGCCCTAAAGCATTCTGATTGTAGCGAGGTGCAGCTCCAATTTAAGTTTGCTTCGAACATACTGTATATCGAATTTCAAGATAACGGGAAGGGCATCCCAGAGGCATTATCAAATTCCAATAATGGGTTGGCGAGCATGCGCAAGCGTGCTGCAAAGATTGGTGGCCACTTGGTCATCGACTCTTCTACTGCGTGTGGGACGACCATTTCATTCACCGGAAATATTCACAAAAATGAAGCATAGAGTTGTTCTAATTGAAGATAATGAACCGCTGAGGGCTGGTTTTGAAGAGGTGATTAATGCTACTGAGCAGTTTGTAGTAGTGGGGGCCTATGGTAATTGTGAGGAGGCTATTGCTCAGCTTCGACTAGATCAGCCGGATATAGTACTGATGGACATCAAGCTCCCTGGCCTTAGCGGGGTGGAGGGTACCAAACAGATCAAAGCTGCCAAGCCTGCTACGCAGATTATTATGGTTACGGTCTATGAAAATTCGCAGATGGTATTCGACGCGCTTCGGGCGGGAGCTTCTGGTTATCTGACTAAAAATGTGAGTCCAAAAGATTTGGTGGATGCTCTCCAGGAGAGTGTGGCGGGTGGTGCTCCGATGAGCATTAAGATTGCTAAAATGGTGGTGAGTTCTTTCCAGAAAAAGCCCAGCAAAATCAAATTGTCTAGCCGCGAAAAAGAGGTGCTCACCCTGCTGGCCGCAGGCAATAGTTATGATAGCATTGCCGATCAGTTATTTATCAGTAAAAACACCATTAAATTTCATCTGAAAAATATCTACCTCAAGCTACAGGTGAACTCCAATATTGAGGCCATCAATAAAGCCAATAGAGAAAATTTGGTGTAAATTCCACCTGATCGGGTAGCACGAGGAAGTAGCTGACTTTCTAATTTTGTATCTATAATTGAATACATTATGGTACACTACATCACTGCTACTTGTTTGATTTTACTATCTCTGAGCACACCAATTGAAGCACCTGTTAACCATCAACTTGAGGTTGCTGAGTTGCAAGCTGATCCTTGTAAAAAGTATCAATCAACCTTAAAGAAGCATCTATCAAAACTACAAAAAGTAACAGGCAAAAAACTTTTATTTCGCACGTATGTGGGTTTTGCTGAAAAAACGCTAGCGAAGATTAAGAAAAAGTGCCCCAACCTCGACGTGAGCGCAGAAGAGCAACAGCTAGCGAGTATTAAAGGAGAGCAGACCGCTGATAAGGCCGAAGCATCAAATGATGAGCAAGATTATTTCAAGAACATATACACTAGACTCCCCTACGTATACACCAAAGCCGATGTCGGTGCTGCCGGTACGGATGGCCTAAAGTTCTTTTCTACACACAAAAACTTGGAAAAGGCAAAGGCCCTGTATGGCGATTTTTCTAAAGCAGATTACCTATCAAAAGTAGAACAAGCCAAGCAAGATGGTACGTATGAAAAGCACCGATTTTTTATTGACCGAACTGTAAATGCCCTGAATGATTATCCGAGATTTATAGATAACAGTGCAAGCACTTTTAATGAGTATGTGGGTTATTTGAACAATACAGGCGTGAAAGGGGACGCCCAACAGGAGCTAAAACATTTAAATGCAGCAAAAGACTTTTGTCAATTACTGCTTTGTTTTGCTCCTGCCCACTCTAAAGCAAGCGCTTGGCTGCGGCAGGTCGAAAAAAAGATGCAGGCTATTGGCGGTAGCATTAGCTATGCTAGTACCATGCACCGAGATAATTTGGGTAAGCTATTATTCTCTAACAAGCAAGTTCCGATTGGCAACGAAACAACTGCCGATTTTAGCAATAGTTTCCAGTCCGGTGATCCTATCTTCGCCACCATCTACCTCCCCTCCAAACTGAGAGCGATGACCGACTCCTATGTCATCAATAACATGGAAGTCAAAGTAAATGGGATGATGGTGGACGAAGGTAGCCGCACTGCCATTTGTGTAAACACACCTATGCAGGAGAAAAACTACCTACAATTCGCTATTATTCCCGATGCTTCCTGGACAAAGCAATATGCTAAGCTGTATGCAGATCACGATATGTTTACGCATGAAAGTATCGCCCGAGCATTAGTGGATGCAGGGCCCTACTCGGATATTTCAGTCGACATCAGAGTTATTTTTAGAGGCACTAGATCGGATGTAAAAGGAAGTTTTACGATCGATCAATCTGGTGGCATTGAGGCCGTACAGCAGGTACTTGTTGCACAAGAAAATAAACGCTATGCCAATGCTACCCTTCCCAAGGCAGGTATGCGTAATGCTGAGTTAGAGCAAGCCGCACTAGAAATCATGCGTAAAAAGACCAATAGCTCTTCTGGTAAGGTATACCAAAAAGCCATCATTGTTTCTAAAGACTGGGACTACGATAAATCCTGGGCGGGGGTTACCGTCTCTCGTTCACTCGTGATGGCTTTGACGAGTAAGGAATTTGATGGAAAGTGCATGTACCAACTCTTTACCTTTTTTCAGCAAGAAAAAGGGAACGGTACATTCAGTAACACCCTGGAGTTTGGTGGCGCTGGTGAAAATACGTATACCGCTTGTGAGAATTTGGATTAGCTAAGCTAATGC
>JBCCRH010000177.1:0-11366 GCA_039208045.1 Bacteroidota bacterium | reverse complement strand
GTAGACATATTTCAACATAGCCCCGCGCTATCCCCCGTCCTCCACTCCCCCGTCCTCCTCCATCCTCCCTTCCTCCATCCTCCATCCCCCCGTCCTCCTCCTCACCTCCCCCCAAACCCCCACTTCAAAAACTCCGGCATAATCATCCCCCACGTATCAGGATTGTGCTCCCCATGCATTACCTCCACATATTTAATGTCCCGTCCATTTTGGTAACCCAATTTTTCTAAGGCCTTAATGAGGTCAAGGGTATCGTCAATGGCATCAATTACTCCATTGTTATTGCGATCTTCTTGTTCGTCATTGGTGCCCGTTTGTAACCAAAATTGCAAGCCCGCTCGCTTTTTCGAACGTTTTAGCAAGTCGTGCACCACGCGATGAGCATCAGGGTCGGCAGCATTGAATGCTTTATAGCGCCACCAGAAGGAGCCTGAAAAAACACCTACTTTTTGGAATACGTCAGGATGGTGCCAAGCTAAGTCGAAGGCAGAGAGTCCGCCTAAAGAAAAACCAGCCACCGCCGTTTCAGCAGCATGAGGCGTGCAGCGGTATCGCTTACGCAAAAAAGGAAGCAATTCCTTGCGGATAAACGTACTGTACCCTTTGGCTTTACTGCCCCGCCCTTTGTAATCTAACCGATTAGACGTGCCATACTCGTGCATGCGATCACCGGCGTAAATGCCAATGGCAATAATAGGCGGAATTTGCTGGCGCTCCCAGAGTTGCTGTAGGATGTTAGAAAATTGCATCCGCTCCAAATCTTGCCCATCATTGAGGAGCAGCACTGGATAGCTTGTAGTAGGTTGGGAAAAGTAGTCCGCAGGCAAGTAGACATCCAAGCGTACTTCTCGCTTCAGCGCATTGGAGTGGAAGTGAAAAAGTTGTTGGACTTCCACTTGTGGCGCCTGACGCAAAAAAATTTTCGAAAAAATTTTCGAATAAGTGCGTTTCTTTTTCTTGAAGAAATTCATGCAAAAATTTGGTTTACATATGCGGCACAGAATTCTGTTTGGACAATTAGTTAGTACACTAAATATTAGCTGAATAACTAAAAGAAATCAAAGCTTAACTAACTGATAATCAAATATTTTGTTTTTGGAAGTTTCCAACAAAGCCTGTACTTTTGCGTAAGTGTACAATTTACAATAACTCAAATTTAACAGGTGCAAGAAAATTATGTAAAATGGTATTCTCCTAATTTGAGCAAAGATATTGAAATGCTCGTTTATGGAGACCGTGGGTATCCTCTTATTGTCTTCCCATCTAGCAAGGGCCGTTTTTACGAAAGTAAAGATTTTGGACTAGTCCAGACCATCCATTGGTTTGTCGATCGGGGATTTATCCAGGTATTCTGCCCCGACAGTATTGATGCTTATAGCTGGTACAACCGTGGTATTCATCCAGCGCATAGAGCTAGTAATCACGCTTGGTATGATCGCATGGTATTGGAGGAGATTGTAGGGCGTATTCGCTGGAATACGGGTACGGGCAGGGTAGCAGTAGCGGGCGCTAGTTTTGGAGGCTACCATGCGGCAAATTTTGCATTTAAGCATCCCGAAGTAGTAAGTCACCTGTTTTCTATGAGTGGTGCCTTCGATATTAGCACCTTTGTTGATGGCTATTACGATGATACCATCTATTTTAATAATCCTGTAGATTTTCTTCCTGGCCTGAGTCATCCTGACTTGTGGAATATGAAGATTGTACTGGGCACCTCAGAGTGGGATATTTGCTTGAATGCGAACCAGCGCCTCTCTCATCTGTTGGGACAAAAGCACGTACCGCACTGGTTAGATGTGCGTGGCTGGAAAGAACATGACTGGCCGCTTTGGCGAGAAATGTTTCCGCATTATATTAGCCTGATCTAAATCCTTATCATCATACCAAAAAAATAAAGAACTATTCCCTTATGAAAAAAATTGGCATCTTATTCGGCCAGGAACGCTCCTTCCCTAACGCAGTTATCGAGCGCATCAATTCCAAAAACGTAAAAGGCATTTCTGCTGAACCCGTTACTATTGACAAAGTAGTTCAAGGAGCTACTTCTGACTATGCGGTTATCATCGATCGTATCTCACAGGATGTACCATTTTATAGAGCTTTCTTGAAAAATGCGGCTAGTAGTGGCACTGCTGTGATCAACAACCCTTTTTGGTGGAGTGCAGATGAGAAGTTTTTTAATAACGCACTAGCTTTAAAAGTAGGCGTACCTGTACCAAACACCGTACTCTTACCATCCAAAGTACACCCGGACGACACTTCAGCAGAGTCATTCTCTAATCTGGCTTTTCCGCTGGATTGGGAAGGTATTTTCAATTATATCGGTTTCCCTGCATTTATGAAGCCTTTCGCTGGCGGTGGCTGGAAAAATGTGTACAAACTAGATAATGCCGATCAGTTTTTTGAAAAATATAATGAAACTGGTCAGCTTGTCATGATGCTTCAAGAAGCGATTGACTTTGATATGTACTTCCGTTGCTATTGCATCGGTCGTAAGCACGTCCGCATTATGCATTATGAGCCACGCAACCCACATCATTTACGCTACGACGCTAACTTTGATGTATCTGATGAATTGATGGCTACTATGGAGGACTATGTGTTGCGCTTGAATAGAGGCTTGGGCTACGATTTCAACACCGTAGAGTTTGCCATTCGTGATGGGGTGCCTTATGCTATTGACTTTTGCAATCCTGCTCCTGATGCAGATATTAATTCTGTAGGTCAAGCCAATTTCGATTGGGTAGTAGAAACGGCTGCTAACTATGCTATCGAACGTGCGCAAGAGCATGTACCAGGGCAAGATAACCTCAGCTGGGGAACTTACCTTACAGATGCCATGGGCAAGGCAGCACCTGCTGCGCCAGCTACTGCTGAAGGCGCATTATTTGGAACGATCGGTACCGCTAGCGAAGCTGATAAGGAAGACTTAAAAGTAATTAGTGGCGTGGGGCCTAAATTAGAAGGGATGCTCAACAAGATTGGCATTTTCACCCTGGAGCAAGTCAGCAAAATGGGAGAAAAGGAGTATGATATTGTAGATAGCATGCTAAGTAGCTTTAAGGGCCGAGGGAAGCGTGATGACTGGGCTGGCCAAGCTAGCAAGCTAAAATAAGCACGACCAAGCAGCAGACCGGTAAAGGGTTTTGTCACAGAAATTTCAAAACCCTTTACTACTTACTTTGTTCTGAATGGCGATTTTTATTCTTTTGTCAAAAACATAAATATGCGCCCAATACGCCTTGCAATTTTAGACCTATACGACGGTACTCCCAATCAGGGAATGCGCTGCATTCGAGAAATCGTAGACCAATTTGAGCATCAGCTTGCGGATTGGAAAGTATACGATGTGAGAGGAAAAACAGAGGTGCCCGACATGAGTTATGATATTTATATATCTAGTGGAGGGCCTGGTAGTCCCTATGATGGGGATGGGGTATGGGATGCCAAGTACTACGGCTGGATGCAGGAAGTATGGGATTGGAATGAGGCGCAATCGGAGCCGGATGCCAAAAAGCATGTGTTTTTTATCTGCCATTCGTTCCAGATGTCTGTGATTCATTTTAAGGTCGCGGAGGTTAATAAACGTAGATCCCCATCCTTCGGCACCTACCCTGTCCACCAGACGGATGCTGGTACTCAGGAGCCCTTGTTTGATGGTTTACCTAATCCTTTTTGGGCAGCAGATTTTCGTGACTTCCAGGCAGTGACTCCTGATTTTAATCGACTCGATGAATTAGGAGCAGAGATACTGGCTTTAGAGAAAGAGCGCCCTCATGTACCACTAGAGCGCGCTATTATGGCGATTCGCTATTCTGCTGAAATCATGGGCGTACAGTTTCACCCAGAGGCAGACCCCGATGGCATGCTCAAGCATTTTATGGAGCCAGAACGGCGCAAAATGGTCATAGAAAATCATTCACAAGAAAAGTATTTGGGAATGATTGCTGACTTGCAAGATTCGGATAAGATTGAACTAACGCACCGCATTATATTGCCGCAATTTATAAACCGAGCGATTCGCTCGCTACAACTTGAGGAAGTCTTAGATTTTGGTTAGTGGCTCCCTCAAGCTAAACCCTTTACAACAGACTTTTGCCCTATGATTGCATCTATCAGACAGCAATTCAATGCTTCTTTTCGTGAAGAAACGTACCAGCAATTACTCCAACATATTGCTACGACCTTCAACCACAAACCTCCTTTCAGAATTGCAGAAACTCCCGTCTTCATACCTAACAAGCTTCGCGATCAGCTCATTCAAGCTTGCGAAGAAATAACAGATACCATTGTGCGTCCCGATTTTAAAGAACTCTCTCAGGGGGCGGTTCTGGCCGGACAAGTGGTTCCAGGAGAGGACTCTTTTACGGATTTCCTACAGATGGATTTTGGTATTTGCCTCAATGAAAAAGGCGAATATGTGCCACAACTCATTGAAGTACAAGGCTTCCCATCTTTGTACTTTTTTCAAGATTTTGTAGCCAAAGCGTATAAAAAGTTCTACAACATTCCGCAGCATTTGACGTATCTATTCAATGGCTTAGACTCTGAAACATATGTCGATATGCTAAGGCGGGTAGTGCTTAATGGCCATAAACCCGAAAATGTCGTTTTGCTAGAGGTAGAGCCAGAAAAGCAGGTGACGCGCATCGATTTCATTGTAGCAAAGCACTACATTGGCATTCCAACCCTTTGTGTTCAGGATTTGAAAGTAGAAGGCAAAGAAGTCTACTATCTGAATGAGCAGGGCAAAAAGGTACGCATACACCGAATCTTCAATCGAGTCATTTTTGACGAGCTGATCCGCCGCGATGATTTGAAACGCGAGTTCTACTTCACCAAGGAGCACGAGGTAGAATGGGCAGGACACCCACATTGGTTTTTTCGCATTAGCAAACATACCCTACCGCTACTCGATAGCCAGTATGTGCCCAAGTCTTATTTCTTGAATGACTTAGACGAAATACCTGGTGATTTAAGCGATTTCGTTCTCAAACCACTTTACTCTTTTGCTGGCTCTGGCGTAATTATCAATCTCAATCAGCACGATATTGATGCAATCAAAGATCGTGAAAACTATATCCTACAAAAAAAGGTTAATTATGCGCCGGTGGTGCCAACGCCCAATATTCCCGCGAAGTGCGAAATTCGGATGTTGATGTTGTGGGAAAGAGGAAAGCCACGCCCCGTGATTGTCAACAATCTTGCTCGCTTGAGCAAAGGAGAGATGATCGGCGTACGCTACAATAAGGATAAGGATTGGGTAGGTGGTAGCGTTGGTTTTTTTGAGCCAAAATAGTTTTATTCGCATATGTCAATAGATACAGAAGAAGATTTAGCAGGAATCAAGGCCGCAGGGCAGGCCGTTGCGGTTACCTTACGGAAAATGCGCGAGTATGCCAAAGTAGGGATGACCACCAAGGAGTTGGATGAGTACGGCCATACGATTCTCAAAGAATTTGGTGCCAACCCTGCGCCCAAGAAGGACTATGGTTTCCCTGGCTATACTTGTATCAGCATCAACGATGAGGTGTGCCACGGCATTCCTGCGGAAGACCGCGTGCTAAAAGAAGGCGACTTGGTCAATATTGACGTATCAGCAGAGCTAAATGGCTATTATGGAGATAATGGAGGATCGTTTATCCTTGGCGAAGATTTGCAAGGCCTTGGCGATTTGGTGGACGCTTCTCGCGAAATACTACATGAAGCTATCAAGCACCTCAAAGCACGCGTAAAAATTTCAGACATCGGCGGCCTTATTGAGAAGGAAGCGAAGAAGCGCGGCTATAAGGTCATCCGCAACATCTGTGGCCACGGCATTGGCCGTAAGCTCCACGAAGCGCCTGAAGAAATCCCCTGCTACCGCGACCGCTACAACCGAGAACGCTTCCGCAAAAATTCCGTCATCGCCCTAGAAACCTTCATCTCTACTAAAGCCAAATACGTCTACGAGGCCCCCGATGGCTGGACATTGATGACTAAAGATCGAAGTTTTGTAGCGCAGCACGAGCATACGCTGATTGTGACGGATGGGTATCCAGAGATTGTGACCTTGGAGAATGGGATTTAAACCACCACTCCCACTTCCTCTACAAAATACATATTGATATTCTCCCCATTATTCTCGGTATATTGCCCGTGGCAGCTGCAAAGCACATCTTCTTTTACCAGTTGATAGGTGGACTCCGATAGGTTGACGCGTCCTGCTTGGCTGTGGCTTTCCATGCGCGCCGCAATATTTACCGTATCGCCCCAGATATCGTAGGCGAATTTCTTGATACCGACAATTCCTGCTACTACTGGCCCGGTATGTAGGCCGATGCGGGCTTCGAAGAAGTGCTCGCCTTTGGCCTGCTTTTCTATGCTGAGATTTTTTAGGAAGCGCTGTATTTCCAGGGCAGCTTGCACGACGCGGAGGGCCTCTTGGGTATCGTTATTAGAGATACCGCCGACGCAGAGGTAGGCATCGCCGACCGTTTTTATCTTTTCCAAACCGTGCCGCTCAATAATTTTATCAAAATTGCGGAAGCAGAGGTCGATCTCTGCTACTAGTGCTTCCGGTTCCATTGCTTCTGCAATTTTGCTGAAGCCCTTGAAGTCCGAAAACATGACGGTAACAAACTCATGGCGCTTAGCCTTAGCGACGCCAAATTTTTTAAGCTCATCGGCAGTCTCTGCCGGTAGAATGTTGAGTAGCAGTTCTTCTGATTTGCGCTTTTCCTCTTGTAGCTCGGTAGTGCGCTGACGTACTTGCTTTTCCAGAGCTTTTTCGCGTAAGCGAGCAACATAGATGCGGTACCGCAAAAAGCCGTAGACAGCGCCTAAGAACAGTAATACCGCCAAGCTGATAAACCACCACGTCTTATAATATGCTTCTTCAATAATGACCTGAATAGCTAGCTCGTTTTTATGCCAGTCCTCCTTCCCTACCCTAGCACGTACCTTGAAGGTATAGTTGCCTGCTGGGATATTATTGTAGCGCACCGTTGTTGCGGCAGAAGGGGGCGACCAGTCTTTTTCGTAAGGCTCTAGCTTATAGCTATATTGATTAAGTAGTGGATTGCGGTAGTCGGCCAGGGCATAGCTAAAGCTAAAGAAGCGGTCGGTATGGTCGAGTTCTATCCGCTCTTGTGCAGCTAGGCCGTAGCTACGCTGGTGGAGTTGATCTTCTTCATTGCTGTAGCGGGAGAAGGAGGTGAACATCATCGGTGCATCCTGATGATAGTTTTTACGCGCTAGGAAGCGCTTGCTGGGATAAAACGCATTGATACCATTAAGACCACCAAAATACATACGGCCATCACTAGCCTTGAAAAAAGACATGCGATTGAATTCATTGCTAGATAGGCCATCACGTTGGAAGAAATTGAGGCAGTTTGTCCTGTCTATACTAAAACGACAAAGGCCATCATCGGTGCTAATCCAAAGGCAAGAATCTCCTTCTGAGAGTAAGCCATTAATGAAATTGTTGGGTAAGCCCTGATCGGTAGAATACACGTTTAGGCTATCGGTCGCTAGCTCTAATCGGTGCAAGCCTATTCCCGTACCCAGCCACAAATACCCAAAAGCATCTTCATAGATTGCATTCACCTGGTTATTAGCCAATAGTGCAGGACTTTCAGGCCGATCCGAGTAGTGCTTAATGCGGCCTTCTGTTTTATCCACTAAAAACAAGCCATTATCGAGCGTGGCAACCCATAGCTGTTGTGGATTGCGTCCTTGATAGAGATAACTAATGCTCCCACCTTTGGCTTTCCAATTGCCATATTGATCTTCAAAAGGGGTCTTAGTATTCGTAGCAGGATTGTAGCTAAATAATTCATCTTTATAGCCAAACCAAATAAGCCCTTCTTGATCCTTTACGATAGCCCCCAAGTCCGAATTGCCACGATCGAAGATCGTATCTACTTGTAGGGTATTTAGGTCAATCCGTTTACCGTTGCCCGTATACAGGGCTTTATCATGATAGAGTAAACCAAAAGGGTAGTTAAAGTAGTCCGCTAATGGGAAAAGGGGCCGTACAGCATTCCGCCTAGGATCAAAAAGATGGATAGAACTGTAATAGGAGATATAAATCCGCCCTTCCTCATCCTCGGTAATCCCACGGGTACTGCACAATACATTGCTGCAATTTTCATTGCCCCCGCTCAAATACTGACTAAACAGATCGTCGGACTGCACAATCTTTATAGCCCCAAAGTCCGAAGCGATCCACAGCACATCGGAGCGATCGCGAAAGATTTGCCGAAAGGAAGCGATATTCTTAATGCTCTGCCGAATTCGATTGCTGTAGTTGATGATCTTATTTGCGGAAGCATGAAAATACCATAGCTTGCTCTGCCCACCCACCCAGATGTCGCCATTTGGCTCGACCAAAAAAGAGGAAAAGATAGACTGTTTGCGCAGTGCGGTACTTATGGGATGCAGCTCAAAGTCTGTAGCTCCTGGCTTTAGCACAAATATTCGGCCATCCGCTAGCAGCACCCACAAACGATTATTTTCTACCTGTAACTGTACTACCCTCGATTGCGTGCGATCGTAAGAACTAAGTGGAAACCGAAAGGTATTTTGGCGCTCTCCCGCTTCATTAATCTGCCACAATTCATTCTCAAAAGCACCCACATAAGTTGCTTTCGCAAAATGTGCAATTGGGCGCTTGGAGTAATTACCTTTCACCTTTATAACGGTCTGGATGCTTAGGTCACGATCCAATAGTTGGATGAATGTACGAGCAGACTTTTCGTTATAGGAAGCCATCCAAAGTCGCCCCTGTGCATCTCTTGTCAGGTTATAGGGAACTAGTGATTCTCGGCGCTTTAGCTCTCCCTGCTTAATTCGATTGGTATCAACTCGATTGGTGGCAGGATTCAGTGCAGTGAGGAAATCAGGATTAGCCAGCCAGATTTTATTTTGGTCGTCAATATGCAGATCAGAGATGGCATCAAACGGAATGGTATTGCTAGTAGACCGGCTATTGTACTGTACAAATTGCATACCATCAAAGCGATTGAGGCCGTTGATCGTCGCTAGCCAGATATAGCCACAGGTATCTTGATCAATCTTAAAGACATTGCGATGGCTCAGCCCTTCATCGAAGTCATATACTTTAATTTGGATGTCTTCATATTGGGCGAATACGGAGGTAGATCCAAACAAAAATAGGGCAATAAGGTAGAAGAGCCTGCTCATTCTACAAAGGTAAAGGCGCAAAAGCACTTCTACAAACCCAAAAAGTCCAGAATTTTTGGCTCATTCCAACAACTAAATTGTTAATCCAGTATTAAATGATTAATTTTGCACGATCCCACACCTATCTTACATACCAGTATTTTTTAATTCTTACATTCCTCTGGATTAGGTAATAGTCTCGCTCTCAAAAACTTCCACAAAGCATTAGTGACTCTTTCAGGTACATATCGTCTTCCTGATAGCGTACAATTTCTAGTTACCTAGCAATAATAATGCCCCAAACTTTCGAAATGAACCAACGGTAAATCCTAGTATATTACCCAAGCGCAGATACCTATTATGAAAAAACTATACTACCTTCTACTATTCTGCCCCCTGAGCTTATTTGCTCAAGATGTAGATATGGATCGAAAAATTCGATTTGGCCTATTGCTATTTCCTGAAATGACTTCCGTTCAATTTAATGGCCCTGCTAATATTCAACAGCGAGCAAATACTAGGGTAGGCCTATCTTTAGGCGGGCAAGTACAGGTACTACTCGGAAAAGGAGTGAGTGCTAGGATGACTTTACTCAAAGGAGAGCGACAATACGAAGTCATAGAAAGCGGCACTAACCTATCCCCAAATGATGTGCCAATCACTCGATTTCAGACTACTCGGGACATTAGTATAGAAAGCTTTGACTTCCAGCTAGCGCTAGGCTACGAATTTGGTAACAAAAAATCACTTTGGTCTGTACATGCCGGTATCGCTTATCATATTTACGAAAATGCACAAGTAAGTCATCATAGCGTTGCCACTGGCCCTATGATTTATGTAGAAGAAATGGACTCGCAATCTATTGCTTTGCAGGATAATGGGAACCTTTCAGGCGTATTTAGTTTATCCTATGCCCGATTTTTGGGTGCTCATTTTGCTGCCTTTGTAGAGCCGTCTATTTATGTTAATCTACAGGAAGTGCAGATAGATACGATGCAAGGCTATCGTTTTATGGGTGGGGGCTTAGCTTTTGGGATTCGGTATTTTGTAGGCGCAACAGCGCAAAGAAGCCGCAATTAGTCTGCCTGATGTAGCTTTCGCAAACGGAAGGAAAGAAAGAAAATAACCAATAAGAGTACCGCTGCAATCCAAAAGATAGAAGGCCCAATCTGCCCAAACAACAGGCCTCCGGTAAGTAGGGCAAAGATACTTGCCATACTCCCCATACTATTCGCATACCCTTGAATCGTACCTTGTACCTTTTTAGAGCCTGCTTGCGACAGTATCGCTAAGTAACTCGGCCACATCAGGCCATTTCCTACCGCCAAAAAAACATTGGCAGTGTGCGCCCAAAAAGAACCACCCAGCGGCAAACAGAAAAAGCTAAATACAATAAGTGCACTCCCAAAAGTTACCAGTACATAGTCCTCTACCCTACTCGAAAAATAACTCAGCACTGGCCCTTGTACCACTACCATAATCCCACTACTGACCATAAAAAACAGCCCTAGCTGGGAGACCTCCCACTCTAATACCTGCGCAGCATAAATAGGAAAGCCTGCATAAAAGAAACTAAAGCCCAGAAACGTAAAGAAATAGATGGCAAAGAGCAGTGGAATATCTGGCTCGCGCAAGATGCCGCGCAGACCTGTTTCGGGACAATTTTCTACTTGATAGCATTCTTTTTGTTCGATTTGGAATAGCTTTTTGAGGCCCAACACACTAAGATCGGGGGGCACCAAATCTTGCCTCGATTCGGGCAGGTAGCGCTGAATAACAAAAATGGCTAATAGCGATACCACGGCTGCTGCAATAACGGGTAGCAACTCTTGGTAAACCGTAGCCGCCAGGAGGCTCGCCGCCGCTGGCCCTACAATAAAGCCTAAACTCGTGGAAGAGGCCATTTTGCCAAAATTAGCCTTGCGATCTACATCCGTGGAAATGTCAGACAGGTACGCATTCGCCACGGATACATTCCCACCAGTCAGTCCATCTAGTGCCCTGGCAAAAAATAAGAGTAGCAGCGGAATGGAAAGACTAAAGGTGCCCAATAATGAAGAATCCACTGCCATAAAAGGGTCACGAGGCAAGCTCAAGGCCAAAATGAACAGCACCCAAGCCAAGAAGGTACCGCCTTGACTCAGCAGTAGTATACGTTTTCGGCCCACCGTGTCGGACCATCGCCCAAGCAGCGGCGC
>JBCCRH010000176.1:0-11378 GCA_039208045.1 Bacteroidota bacterium | reverse complement strand
TGGCTGACTTAGCTGCGGGAGCCTACTTTGTGAGGCATATTATTGATGGTAAGTTAAGTGCGGTAGAATCTTTCATAAAGAAATGATCGTCCTCTATTTCACTACCCGCGCATACCCCAAGCGCTCCAATTGCTGAGCCGTGTAATAGGTATCCAAGCCTGCTACGCCCAAGCTTTTTATCGCGTCGAGTTCTACATGGCCTGTTTCACCCAAGGCAGCAGCAGACACCCGTAATTCTACGATTCGGCCTACTATCAATACGGTGCCATTGGCTTGGATGGGGTGTTCTTCTGTGTATTCTAAGCCTATCTGTACCGCACTTTCTGCAACATAAGGGGCAGGGTGTAGCTCGGAGTATTGAGGGGTAAGGCCTGTAGCTTCGAATTCCGAGGTATCGGCCTCGTACTTGGCGGAGGTTTGGTGGGCTTTCGCCAAAATGTCGGGGTGAATGTGGTTGATGGTAAAGTGCTGGGTTGCTTTGAGGTTGCTGTAGGTATGGCGCGGGACGGTTAGCGGGCGCATGATGAAGCCGAGGTAGGGTGGGTTGGCCCCAATGTGTACTACGGAGTTGAACACGCCTAAGTTGGGCACCCCTTCGGGGCTAATGGTACCAATTAGGTTGGCTGCTTTGAGGCCAGAGATGGTATTGATGAGGTTCATGCGGAAAAAGCGCTCTAGCTCCAGGATTTCAGTATAGGTGAATTGTTTGATCATAGCTATCGTTTGGGAGTGGAACTGGTGTGAATGCGCGATTGTTCAATCAAATTTATATTACTTTTGCGCTATCATCAAACGTCTTCATTGCTCTAACATGAGATTCCTCCCGTTTCTATTCTTCTGCTTATTGCAGCTACCACTTTGGGGGCAATCGGCAGATGCCCTGTACGAACAGGCATTGACGCAAGTCGCCCAAAAAGACTACCTACAAGCCGATAAAATCCTCAACGAACTCATCGACCGCTACCCCAATCGGCGCTACGACCTAGCCAGTGCGTATTTGCTGAAAAGCCAGATTGCCCTACAGCTGAACGTTTACGAAAGTGCACGAAATTTTAATGGCGAGTCACTAGCAATTAGAGAAGCCCTCGGTTCGGATGACTTAGCCTCCAACCTACATCAGGATGCTCGAATCTACGTAGCACAAGGACATTTAGCGAAAGCGATACAAGTATGGGATGCTGCCGAGAACTTGCCCTTCGAATCGGCGGAGCTGATCACACAAATCTACTTAGATAAGAGCGAGGTGTTTTTACGCTTGGGCAAAGCCGCACTGGCCTTGGACTATGCCGATCAGGCGCAGGCGATCATGGAGATTGAGGGAGTAGAGGAGGAGCGTACCTTGATACGAAGCTATTGGCAAAAAGCCCGAGCCAACTTGGCACTTGGGGAGGAAGGAAAAGCAAAAGCATTGCTCACTAAAGCGAGCGCCTACGCTGATTCGAAGGGGGAGGCGGAGCAGTTGCTAGTTGCGCGGTGCTTGGTGTTATTGGGGAATTTGCAGGAGGAGCCGTTGCAAGTGAAGCATCTATTGCACGCTTTGGAGATTATCGACCCTTTATTGAAGGAGAAAAATATGGCTGCGGTGGAAGTTTTATTGGATATTGCCAATTCGTATCCTATGATAGACGAATTAAGTGGGAAATCAATAGACTATGAAGCAACAGGGGCATTACTGCCCATTTCTGAGACGAATTATAATGATCCAGCTGTAAAAGAACCAAAGCCTACCAGCTTATTATTATTTGCGAGGGCAACAGCCTTCAAAGCAAGCAAGACAAAAGACGAAACCTTATTCGAACTAGCAGTAAAGACTTTAGAACTCCATTTATCATATTTTCCTCAAGCTGCTGTCGCACTATTACAGAACAGTAGTAGTAGTTGGGAAGAAATTTTTACAAAAGCAATACAGCTATATGCTGAAAAAGAACAGACTAAAGAGGCGCTAGCTTACGCTAGTCGATGGAAATTCTTTAGGCAATCACTCTGTAACACGGCACTCTCAGAAGCCGAACTAGGCGAAGGTTATAAAGAACTAGCATTTCAATACGCGCAGTACCAAGCTACTCCACTAAACTCAGTATATGCAAATAAAGCGGCAGAAAGATTAAAAGCGCTACCACGGAAAACATCTGATTTTGGTTTTGATCTTCGCAATTTACAGGCCAATATACCTAATAAGCAAGCTATCTTGCTATATGCGGGCGACGGCCAGCAATACTGGGGCTTTGCCATCCACAAAGGAGGAGTTGTCATGCATGCGCTAAACATAGAAGACCTAATCCCTTTCGATTCCTTACTCCACCAAAGCGATACCGATCGTTATCAGATGGGGGCTCACGCTTGGTATGAAGCTCTGGTCGAGCCTTTTTTAGCTGAACTAGAAGCAATAGAACACTTACACATTGTGCCGGAAGTTACTATGGGATTTATCCCTTTTGAGGCCTTGGTACATAAGGTGCGCAAAGGAGCGAGCTTTCGCAAACTGAATTATCTGCTGGAGGATTACCAAATCAGCTATGGCTTAAACCTGCCAGCGCAGCTAGAGCAAAAGCCGGTACCTAAAGTTGGCATCCAGCTATTTGCGCCAAGCGTAACGGCTGCGCAACTACCGGCAGATGTAGCTCCACTGTACGATACGACTTACCAGCTCTATCCTGCTCTGTACGAAAAGTTGGCTAGACCTAATGCCCTAAGCGACCGGATTAATCAGACATTGATCAACCGATTTGATAGAAAAAATCAATCGATTACGACCTTGTTTGGGGAAGCAGCTACCGTAGAGGCCCTACACGAAGCGAGTACGTCAGAAAAGATTTTGCACTTTGGAGGGCCAGTAATCAGTGTTGGGGGGGCGGAGCAAGCGGTAGGGGCACTCGCTTCTGCTGGAGAAGGAGTGCTCGAACTAGATCGTATCTATCGTTCTGCTTGGAATTGGAGCAATCAGCTCATTAGTTTTAGTGATTTGCATATGCCAGCTTCTTTTGAAGCGAGTGAGCCATTATTAAATGCTTTTTTCAGTGGTAGGGCTACGCAATTACTCGTTCCATTTGAGGCGGGAGCAGCTAATGCCTTATTGGATCAATTCTACAAAAGAATGTTGAAGGGAAAAACGCCGGAAGCGGCCTTAGTACGTGCCAAGCAAAAGCTAATCCAAAACAAAAGAACAGCAGCGCCTAAGCACTGGGCAGGCTATCTATTATTCAAATGATCTAAGGCCAAAAGGGCGCTAGCGGTATTTACAAAACTTGTTTCGCTGGCATCTTTTACAAAGCGTTCAAAAGCTTTCAGTGGCATCAGGCGCACTTCGATAAATTCATTGTCATCAAGTTGTTGCGCTGCTACCTTTTCGCAGTCTAGCGCCAGAAAGCAGTGCTGCGTCTGGGAGGTGTAAGAGCTGGGTTGCTGCTTTAGTGGGAGAATGCGCTTGGCTTGATAGCCACTCTCTTCCAACAACTCTCGCTTTGCCGCTTCCTCGGGCGTTTCTCCCGCATCAATAGCCCCCTCTACAAAAGAACTTAGGATACGCTCTGGCCCAGGTCGATATTGGTAAACCAAAATGGCTTCTTGCTGGGCAGTGAAAGCTGCGATGGTTGCGTAATCACCTGCATGCAGCACGTCGAAGTCTTCTTCCTTGCCATTGGGGAGCAAGAAGGTTTTGCGTAGGATTTTCCGCCATCCATTGTACGCTAAGCGTTCCGTGCGTTTAATCCAATTCATTTATAATCAATAAGTTTACAAACAAATAAATTTTGGTGTTTTATAATTAAAAAGTTGATTTTTAAAGATTTTATTCGTTTCTTTATGTGGTCAAACAATTGAAAGTAAACGAATTAGGGTTATTTGTCATCTTTTTAGTTACGTTAGATGAGAGCCTCCAAAAAACCAAAAGGTTAATTTATCCCCATAGTTTATTAAACCAAATGGAGACGCGCTCCGGAACGGAGGCATTCCTCTTTTTTTGCTCCGCCTCAGGCAGAGACGGAAGAGGGTGCCTTCTTTTCCGTTTTAGGGTAAACATACCAAATGCTTTTTGCCCATACCATTTGAATTTTGTAGCTAAGAGCTGATTCATTAGCTTGATTTTCGCCTCAAGCCGGCTGGGCTCTTCATTTTGGCATTGCCCCAAAACGAAGCAAAAACGCTAGAAAAGGCAAACTCCTCCGTCAAACAGTGCCTTTTCATGCCACCGCCACCTACACCTAATTTAGCGTGCTCTTTGACAGCTCTATTTTGATGCGTTTTCCCTATTTCTGCTTTACCTATCACCGTTTCTCTTATTCATTTGCTAGCAGCCAGTCAATATCTTCCATCAGCCCATTTACTGCTTCTTCCTCTGTGCCACTAGCAAAGGCGCGGATGTGGCCCGATTTATCGATTAGGAGCAGCCAGCCGCTGTGGTCAAAGCCACCGGGGGCATTGGGATCTTCTCGGGCAAGGCTCATATAGTCTTCTGCAATATCGTAGATTTCATCGCGGTCGCCCGTTACAAAGTGCCAGCGTTCTGTTTCCACACCCATGTTCTCTGCGTATATTTTGAGCTTACCTACGGTATCTCTTTTTACATCGATGGTATGCGATAGGAAAACGAGCTCATCATTCTGCTCGTACTTATCATACAGCCGTAGCATTTGCTTTTTCACCTTTGGGCAAATGGTTGGGCAAGAGGTGAAAAAGAAATCAGCGATATAGTGCTTATCCTCAAAAGTGGCATTCGTGACGAGCGTGCTGTCCTGATTGATAAAAGCAAAATCGGGAATGGTGTGATAGGTAGTATCCCCAGTGGCTGGATCAATAATGTGGTTACCCAAATAGGGGAGAGGGCCCTTCTCGACACCAGGGCTAAGGTTACAAGCTGCTAGCACTATCGCGATTAAGCAGCCATAGATCAAATTTCTCATAGTCTTCTATTCTTTGGTTAGTTCTAATTTTTCCACCAGATTCTCGGCAGTGCTGATGCCGTTGAGCATATCGGTACGCACCTTGGCAATGGCCACTTTTTCATCTTGAAGGTATTTGATGATCTCTTCGTGCTTCTTCTCTTGGCGTAGTCGGTCTAGCTGTACCAAGTTATGCATCCAGTCCCACATCCCTTCATCCGCAGCGGCCAGGTCGGCAACAGTCTTACTGACAAAGGCAGTATCCGCAGCAGGAATTTGCTCCGCCGCCGCAGCTTCTTTTAGCTGTTTGCTCAGGCGATTCATAGCAGTCATTTTGGGCATCACATCATCATGCAGTTCCATGACTTCATCCCAGAGTTGGTCTTCCTTTTGTGTTAGAACGGAGGTAGGGGGAGCTTCTTCTACTTGTTCGGTTCTTTGAGTGGCATCAGAACTATTATTCCCACAAGCCAGTAGGCTAGCTGCCAGAAAAAAAGCTAAAGCGTATTGCGTCAATTTCATCTTTTGATTGTTTAGTTTTTTATACAACAAGAATGGATGGCAAAATTCGTCAATCCAGCGTAAAGAAACCAACCAAATTATAATGCAAGATAGTTTTATTGTAGATGCCATCCGTACGCCTATTGGCAAATTTACCGGTGCCCTAGCCCCGATTCGCACGGATGATTTGGCGGCCCACGCCATAAAAGCATTGCTCGACCGCCACCCCAACCTTCCTACCGAGGCCATCGATGATGTGATCCTAGGTTGCGCCAATCAAGCAGGGGAAGATAACCGAAATATAGCTCGTATGGCTTTGCTCTTGGCAGGCCTCCCATTCTCGGTACCTGGCGAAACGGTCAATCGTCTCTGTGCCTCCGGCATGTCGGCAGTCATTCATGCCAACCGGGCTATTAAGACTGGCGATGGGGAGTTATTTATCGCAGGGGGGGTAGAGCATATGACGCGGGGGCCTTGGGTCATCTCCAAAGTATCGAAGCCGTTTGGTCGCGATGCACAAATGCACGACTCTAGCTTTGGCTGGCGTTTTGTAAATACCAAGATGGAGACGCTTTATGGTACCGATGGCATGGGCCAAACCGCAGAAAACTTAGCGGAGAACTATCAAATCAGCCGAGCCGATCAAGATCAATTTGCCTACGGTTCGCAAATGAAAGCAGCTAAGGCACAGCAAAGCGGTCGCCTGGCACAGGAGATTATTCCAGTCTCTATCCCTCAGCGCAAGGCTGATCCTATTCTATTTGAGCATGATGAATTCATCAAGCCCCATACGAGCTTGGAAGTGCTGGGCAAGTTGCGCACGGCCTTCAAGAAGGCGGAGCATGGAGGTTCGGTGACTGCTGGTAATGCCTCTGGCCTCAATGATGGGGCAGCGGCCATGTTAGTTGCTTCCGCAAATGCCTTGACACAATATAATTTGAAGCCACTAGCGCGCATTGTTGCCTCAGGAGTGGTTGGGGTAGAACCTCGTATCATGGGCATTGGCCCAGTAGGTGCTTCGCGCAAAGCCCTGCAACGTGCAGGCCTGACCCTGGATGATATGGATATTATCGAGTTAAATGAAGCATTTGCAGTGCAAGTGCTGGCGTGTACACGCGAACTGGGTCTGGCCGATGATGACCCTCGTATCAATCCCAATGGCGGAGCTATTGCGATCGGTCATCCGCTAGGGATGACGGGCACGCGTATTTTGCAGACGACAGCCTTGGAGCTACAGGTGCAGCAAAAGCGGTATGCGCTGGTGAGCATGTGTGTGGGCGTAGGCCAGGGGTATGCGGTGGTGCTGGAAAACGTGAATGCTTAAAAAAGGGAAGGCATCTGTGATGCACTTCCCCTCTAACTAAATTTGAGTAATGTTTCTTTTTGACTGTTACTTATAATCCAGATAATTAGAAAAAAATTGCTACTCTTTTAATCTGGTTTTCAATGCTTAAGACAAAAGAAGAGCCATTCAGTTCATCAACTAGGAATTGTTTTGGTAATAAATTAGGATGAATTGTAGCCTAAAGGTAGAGGGAATCAAGAGGCCCTGCTGGCAGAGAGGACGGAGTGGGCCATAAAAGGGACGGATGGGTAGAAGTACTCAAAAAGTGCTATTGGTACTTGTCAGTATGCAGTTGACACTAAAGAGGTACTAAATGATGTCATTCAGACCTGTTTTTGGACTGTTGGGCACGAGAACTAGCGGTCGGCACAGCGCACGCAGCGGCTGCTTTGTGGCATATACATCAAGCGAGCTGGAGGAATAGGATTTTTGCATCGAGTGCAAATGCCAAAGTCAGGGCTTTCTATTTTGGAAAGGGCGATGCGGAGGTTGGATAATTTGCGCTTGGCAGAACGGAGGGTAGCTTCAGCGACGCTTTTGTTGTTGATGGCATCCATGCGGGAGATACGGCCAATGGAGTTTTCTGGCGCAATAGGTTGGGTCATCTCTATCAGATGTGCAATCTCTTCTTCTGTCTTTTGAATGGTGGCCTCAATCTTCTGCTGCAGTTGTGTACGGTCGTCGCTATTCATGGTACTAAATTTTTCCTTTGTAAGCATGCGGATTCCCCGATTGCTATTGGGGTGAGCACGGGCCAGGCTCTACTAAACAAAATAGCCTGGCACGCGCTAAGTGGATTTGTAATCCGCGGGCTATCACTTTAATGCACTCAGATCATAGTGCATTTAGTCACTCGAAGATAAGATAGAAAGCAAGCGCAAAATCTCAATGTACAGCCAGACTAAGGTAATGAGTAGGCCCATCGCAGAGAACCACTCCATGTAGGCTGGCGCCCCATATTGCTCGCCTTTTTCAAAATTATCAAAGTCTAACAGTAAGTTGAGTGCTGCTACGCCAATAATGAGTAGGCTAATGCCAATACCCATCATGCCCCCTTCGTGTAAGTAAGGCACGCTCATCCCAAAAAAGCTGAGCGCAAAGTTGAGTAAGTACACCAATAGGATGGCGCCTGTTGCCATCATTACGCCCGCACGAAATTTCTGCGTAACTTTAACCAAGCCCGTTTTGTACACAAACAGCATCATAAAGAGTACGGCCATCGTAAGCGTCACGGCTTGAAAGATAATGCCATTGTAAGCATAAGCATACATCGCAGAGATACCCCCTACAAACAACCCTTCTAAGGCTGCATAAATAGGTGCAGCAATTGGCGAGGATTGTGGTCGGAAACTTGCAATAAACACTACTACCAAGCCACCAATCGCACCGCCCCAAGTAAGCAGTGAACTAGGGAAAGTGTAGGAATATAATGCCGTGACCAGCATAATGGCTGTTAAAATAAAAGTCTTGTTAATCGCTCCTTGTACTGTCATGCGGGCTTCGCCGCGCTCGATCATGTGCCCATCCAAGGTAGTGTCTTTTGCCATCGATTGAAAGCGGCGTTCGTTCATGAACGGATTACTCGATTCTGTGAATTTTTTTCTTCCCATGTTTTTTTAAAATTTAAACTTTGATTTTGAGGTCGGTGTAAATACACTGTAACATAATTAGACATAAAACTCCACGCGGATTACAAATCCACTTAGCGCGGGCCAGACTTTACGAAAAAAGCCCGGCACGTGCTCAGCGGATTTGCAATCCGCTGTGGGATGTTAATTTACTTATGTTGCACAGTAGTAAAGAACACGTTTGTTTAATAACTAGATGTTGCTTACCGATAAAATACACCTTTCATTAGACAAATGTTGGGTAACTTTATCTATTGTCGCTAAAATAGTGACAAAAAAATGAATTTTCACCTTTTTGAAGCTATTTTCAGTGAAAAAGTAGCTGAAAAGGGACTTAGAAAAGCATGCGCACCACCAATAAGGTAACGATGGTATTCAAAACGAGCCGGACTACCTTCTTCGATCCTAAGAATCGATCACTCAGTAAAAGCGTTAGCAACACTAGGAGTACAATAATCAACTGAGCAACTTCAATACCAATATTGAAACCGAGCAGTGGCACTACTATACTCTCGCCATCGAACAGCATGGCCGAGAGGAAGTTGGAAAAGCCAAGGCCGTGAATGAGTCCAAAAAACAGGATGATAAGGTAGATCATATAGCCTTTTGGAGCACGATATTCACTCTGTTTGAGCAGCGCCCAATAGTTGAGCACACAACTGATGAGAATAGTAACGGGAATTAGTGCTTCGATCAAGCCTGGATCAATAGTAATCATATCAAGTGCAGCCAAAGCTAGAGTGATACTGTGCCCCACCGTAAATGCGGTGACTAGACCCGCAATTTTTCGGATGTCCTTGATGGTATATAGCAGACAAAAAGATACGATAAAGTAAAAGTGATCCAAGCCTTCTGGATCAAGGATATGCTCAATACCGAGTTGAATGTAGTGTCCCATTAGTCGAGTTGGATTTTCATTTTTGGCTTGCCGTTCCCTAGCATATAGTGTTTATCAAGATACTTGATGTCGTTTTTTTGTACAGGGGAAGCATCACAGAGTAGGGTATTCACCAAAAAAATATATTTGGAAACATCCAATGGCTGAGCAGTACTTGTATTTACTACCAGAGCCAGGCTATTTTTAGATAAAGAGACGCCATTGATGAACAGGTCTAATTGCTGACCTTCCTGCTCAAAATAAAAATGGTTTTTAAGATAGAGCTGTAAAACTTGTGTACCATCAGTAGAAAGATCGGAGAAATCGGCTTGCCGTAGGAGAAACAAGCGTTCCATATGTTCCGTTAGATCATCCAAAAAGATACGCGTCTCTAGGTCAACTATACCATCCTGACCGATGACTAATTTACTGAAGGACATCTTCAAAGGGTGCTCCTCCACAGGAGCGCTGGACATCAATAGCGTAACAGCAAGAATTGCACTTTTTAGAAGCATAAGACCTTACATTATTTTTTTTCGTGTTTGCCAAAAGAGAGGAGAAAAAACAATGCTATACCACTGCAAATGTACTTAATATATTTGTTGTTGCAACTAGGTTGCATTACATTCATACTATAATAACGATTAGAAAGACGAAATTGATGAAAAAACTATTTGTTGTTCTATTTGCGCTTATCCTATTTTGTAGTCACGACATGTTTCTCAAACTGGATACCTACTTTATTGCGCCTAACACCAATAGCCAGATTAAGTTATTCAACGGGACATTTGATAGGAGTGACAATGTAATCACTCGCGACCGCATGATTGACGTAAGTCTAGTCGGCAACGGTACTCGCCAACGCGTAGATTCCAGCCAATGGATAGAAGAAGATGGTGCCACCCTGCTCAATTTCACGACGGGCAATGCAGGGACTTGGGTAGCCGGTGTTTCCACCCACCCACGCGACTTTGAGCAGACTGCAGAAAAATTTAACGCCTACCTAGAGCATGACGGCGTAACCGATATGCTCGATTGGCGCAAAGTAAACAATGCGCTAGATCAGGATGCTACGGAGAGATACTCCAAGCATGTCAAAACGATCTTTCAGGTGGGTGATCAGCTTACACAAGATTGGCAGACGGTCTTGGGGTACCCTATCGAATTTGTCCCACTGAGTAATCCCTATGAGTCCCATTCGGGACATGCCATGAAGTTTCGCTTATTGTGGCAAGGTAAGCCATTAGCCAGGCAGCTAGTGTATGCAGGGCATAGGGTAAGTGGAGAAGAGGGCCATGATCACGATCACGACCACGATCATGCACATGAGGAGGGCGACGATCATCGCCACGATGAAGGTATAAAAGTCCGCACGGATGCTAATGGAGAATTTAGCGTGGATATCGATCATGGCGGCATCTGGTACTTGCGCACCATCTATATGGCATTTTCCCAAGAAGAAGGCCTGACACACGAGTCAAACTGGGCTACCTTGACGTTTGAAGTCGGCGAAGGCGATCACGATCACGATCATGACCATGCTTCTCACAGTCACGACCACGACCATGACCACGATCACGAAGAGGATTTTCATATTCCAGAATATGTATTTTGGGTGGGCAGCTTTCTTTTAATCTTCCTTCTGTTTCTTTATTTCAACCGAAAAGACAAGTAGCATGAACCTAAAACGATCCGCTCTTCTGGCAGGATTATCCCTAATCCCGCTAGCCCTTCTAGCGCACGACGTTACCGATACTGACCGAGAAATATTGATGAATGGCGACCTCTGGTCGTACATATGGGTAGGCGCTAAGCACATGCTCACGGGCTACGACCACTTGCTTTTCTTAGCAGGCGTCATCTTCTATCTTAATGGTTTTAAGGACATCGTCCGCTTCATCACCGCCTTCACCATCGGCCATAGCATTACCTTAATCTCCGCTACCTATCTGGGCATCCAGGTCAACGAATACTTGATAGACGCCGTTATTGCCCTAAGTGTCCTCTATAAAGGATTCGAAAATTTGGGCGGTTTTGAAAAGCTGTTTGGTGCATCATCGCCCAATCTCTTGTGGATGGTCTTTATCTTCGGCCTGATCCACGGCCTGGGCCTTTCCACCCGCCAATATCAAATGACTGGAGGCGGGTGG
>JBCCRH010000175.1:0-11401 GCA_039208045.1 Bacteroidota bacterium | reverse complement strand
CCACTACGCAGTTACCAGCGGCTAGGGCTGGGGCAATTTTCCAAGTAAATAAATAAAGTGGCAAATTCCAGGGCGAAACCTTCAGAGCTGACCCCTATGACGGCTTATATGCTCTCCAAAGCTTGCATTGAGGCTGGTCTGCCAGAAGGGGTGCTCAATATTGTACACGGGCATGGAGGCAAAGCTGGTGAAGCCATTGTAAAACATCCCAAAGTAAAAGCTATTTCGTTCACTGGCGGTACGAATACGGGTAAGCGTATTGCCGCTATTGCCGCGCCGGAGTTTAAGAAGCTTTCGCTGGAATTGGGGGGCAAAAATCCCAACATCATCTTTGCCGACTGCGATTTTGATCAAATGATGGTGGATACGTTGCGATCTTCTTTTTCTAATAATGGTCAGATTTGTTTGTGTGGCTCTCGTATCTACGTTGAGCGGCCCATTTATGAAAAATTTAAAGAAGAGTTAGTCAAGCGTACTTCCTTTTTGAAAATAGGGGATCCCTTTTCTTCTGTTACGGACTTGGGAGCGCTGGTTTCTAAGCAGCACCTTGAAAAAGTACAGCGTTATCTCAGTTTGGCTGAAGTCGAAGGGGGTACGATCTTGTGTGGTGGCAAAGCAGTAGAAATGACTGGCGAATATGAGCACGGCTATTTCCTTCGACCCGCAGTGATCGAAGGTTTACCTCTTAACTGCCGTACAAATCAAGAAGAGATTTTTGGCCCAGTCGTCACCATCGCTCCTTTCGATACCGAAGCAGAAGCCATTGCACTAGCCAATGGCACAGCATACGGACTCTCTGCTACGGTCTGGACGAAAGATATTATGCGTGCCAATCGAGTAGCTGAGCAACTTCAAGCTGGTATCGTCTGGATCAATTGCTGGATGGTACGTGACCTACGCACGCCCTTTGGAGGCGTTAAGCAGTCCGGTGTGGGCCGCGAAGGCGGCTTGGATGCCCTGCGCTTTTTTACACAGGCGAAGAATGTGACGATGAAGTATTAATTATCTCCTCCATCTTTTTTCTCCCCCCAATCAATATACTCCACATCATCAGGATCGCCCTCTGCATCGTACTCCGGGATGTCACGCCAGTCAGCAGGTTCCTCTACCAGTTGGATGTATCCAAATTCTTTTTCTAAGGCCTCCCGTATTTCGCGCCTGCGGATTTCACTCAGCTCAAAGTCAGACTTGACGCGCTTGCGCGCCGATTTGATATTGTAATCATCGATAGTACCCAAGATGCTGTAGTACAGATTGAACCAACCATTGCGGCGCGCCTTCTTGGGTGTCAGCTCAGCATCATGCCGCTTGAAGCGGTTGACTAATACCTGCCCGGCATTGACCTTGAGGTTGTACTGAATTTCATTTTCAAAGCTGTGGTCGCCGCTGATGGTTAAGTTGAGGGCATTGCTCTGGATAAACATGGCGGGTATGATAAGCCTGCGCTTTCGTACGGCCAAGAAGTTCTCCATATTAGTAAACTTGACGCGCTTGAGGTCTTTTATTTTCACGAAAGTGGAAAAGTTTTCTAGCATTTCAAAATTCACTAGTTCTCCCTCCTGGATACCTATTCCTGCTAATACTTTGAGTTTGTCATCGAGAAAATTGCCTTTTTCATCCCAGTAGGCTTCGATGAGCATTTTAGACTCAAGCTCCCCTTTGATATTTTTATCGGTAAGAATAGCCTGCCCGAAATTATCGGTTTGCTTAAAGAACTCAGCAGCATCAATATCTTTGCAAATGAGCTTAGCACGCAAGCGGGGCTCGTCCTCAAAGTAGAGGTGCCCATCAAGGTCGAAAGTGCCGTTCATAGCTTTGGTATCCCCTTCGATGGTCAGTTCATTATTTACAAATTCTAGCTTTCCTTTAAAGTCTTTGCCCTCAATCTTGTAGAAATTATAGTTAGCTACTGCTGCATTAAATCGGCCATTGAGGAAGTCCGTGATTTTCTCGCGCTTTTGTATTTGCGCAATTTTTACGGAGTCAATTTCTTCCTGTGTGCCTTCTTCGGGAGTACCAGCTACTGCCGAGAGTTTTAGCAAGCGATCAATATCTAATATTTCACTTTTGAGCTCTGCTTCAAATTCTAGCTCTGCCACCTTTCGATCTTTACGGGCAGCAAATAATACGGGAATTAAATTAAAAGCGGAGCCGTTAAACTCCATCTTCGAGCCTGCCCCTTCGAATACCAGCTCGCTGATCGATAAGGTATTATCTTGAAGCTGTAGTACGCCACGATCCAGCAGAATCTTTTCTTCGTTAATGGTCAAAAAGGCATCATCAAACTCTATTTGCCCACCAGCATTCACCCTTGATATCCGACTGGTGTTAATCATATCTTCAAAGCGCCCGTCAAGTTTAAGGGAACGCACTTCTAGCTCTCCCCCGCCATCAGTGATGGCTGGATTATCCAATAGGCCGTAAACGGACTTCAGCGGAACAATACCATCCGCCTGGAAGTTGATTTTAGGATCGTCTAGGTCTTCAATGCGCAGGCCCAGCTCTACCAGTTCACGATCAAAATAGCCTTTAAATTCTTTGACTTCAAAGACGGAGCTGCTGTTATTGTGATACCCTCCATTATCAAACGTAGCAATGAAAGAAACATCGCGGAGCTCTTCCTCCATTTTGGGATGGGTCACTCTACCATCATTCAGGCTCAGCTCTACAGCTATACTCGGATTTTTACTTTTACTTGCTTCCCCTTTGATCGTCGTATTAAAAATGAACTTCCCCTTGCTCTTAAACTCGCCAATAGTGCTCAAGTATTCATTAGGCAAAAGCCTTAATACCGATCCCAAGCTCCCTTTTTCACAATCTAAAAATAAATCGAAGTAAGTAGAATTCTCCCAACTTTCGATGGAACCATCTACTCGGAAGCGATTTGATTCTACTTCCAAGCCTACTTTATCAAAATCGTAGCGTCCTTCTTTCAGATTGACATTAACCCGTGCATCATACCCAATATTTTTGCTTCGCAAAAAGCGCTTGCCGTCAATTAGCACATAGCGCGAAAGGAGTAGGGCCTCACTATCCAACGAAAATTCTTCGGTAGAAAACTCTCCTGAGAAAGTAGCATCGGTAACCAACCCTTTAATCTCTTGATTGGCAGAACGATCCACATAATTCAGTTCAATATTCTCTAAGCGAGCGGTTTCTAGGGAAATATTGAGTTCCTCCTCGTCACCTGAGGGAGGGGCTGCCGAGTCGCTTGCTGCTACAATATCGTAATTTGGTTTGCCATACTTATCAACTCCAATATTAAGTGCCCCATTACTGATTACCACCGACTTCACCTGTATCTGAGAACTCAATAGACTGAGCAGTCCAAAACGCATCGATAGATTCTCTGCGGTGAGCAAGGCACCATCTTGCGTATCTTCTAAGTTGACTCCTCGAAAGTTCGCCGAAACCGTAGGGAAGGTAGACAAAACGGTTAGGTCAAATTTTTCGATGCTGAGCTCTGATTTCAGATTTTTATTCACTTCTGTAATCAGTCGCTTTCCAATGCTTCCTTCAAAAACGCTGGTGATGATAATAGCTGTAAGTAGCACTAAGACTACCAGAATAGTAACGAAAATTAGGAATCGTTTTAGGAACTTCATGTGCTGCGAGGTTGATGAGATAACAAGTCAAGTGGCTTTCAAAAATACGAGTTTTACACCACCTTTTGCCAGATAATTTAATCGATGCCTGACTTTTTTTGCGAAAAAAATCGACAAATACTTGCGCACCATATCCCAGCCGCCTATATTTGCACTCGCTATTGCAGAAGGGCATAGCTTATCAAAGTAGGGGCGGTTAGCTCAGTTGGTTCAGAGCACCTGGTTTACACCCAGGGGGTCGGGAGTTCGAGTCTCTCACCGCCCACAAAGAGAAGCGCGTCATTTCGCCTAAGGCGAATGGCGCGCTTCTTTGCTTTAAGTGTCAAGCGGATTTGCAATCAGCGGATTGAATTTCATCGCAGATTTGCAAATCCGCTCAGCACTGGCCAGGTTTACATTTTCGTCAAGCTCTCCCACAGCACTTCCACCGGATGCAAAGCCTGTCGCCCCGTCCCATCCGCTATCTGATGGCGGCAGCTGGTTCCCGCAGCAGCGATAACCGTAGTAGTCGTTGCTTTTCGAACTGCTGGAAACAAGACCTCTTCTCCAATTTTCATGCTTACTTCGTAGTGCTCTTGCTCATAGCCAAACGAGCCTGCCATCCCACAGCAGCCGGAAGGAATGATTTCCACGGTATATTTTGCCGGAAGGCTTAGTAAATAAGCTGCATCAGAAAGCTCCGAAAGTGCTTTTTGGTGGCAATGCCCATGTAGCAGAATGTGCTTGGGCGTGTCTGAAAATTGTGCTGGGGTAATGCGGCCTGCTTTCGCTTCGCGGCAGAGGAATTCTTCGATGAGAAAAGTGCTAGAAGCTAGTTGTGTTGCTTTTTCTCGGAGGTCGGGTGGGACGAGCTTGGGGTACTCATCGCGGAAACTGAGTATGGCAGAAGGCTCTAGGCCGATCAGGGGCATTGTTTGGGTCGCCTTATCGGCAAATGTTTGTACGTTCTGGGTAGCGAACTGACGAGCCTGATCGAGCAGCCCCTTGGACAGGTGGGCGCGACCGCTTTCGGCATGGGCAATGAGCTGCACTTGATAGCCTAAACGCTGTAATAGTTGGATGGCTTTGATACCAATGGCGGCGTCATTATAGTTGGTGAATTCATCGCAAAAGAACCAGACTTTTCCGTTGGGGAAATGATCTTGGGAAGCTTTCGCAAGATTTCGCTGGTACCATTTGCGTAAGCTGATGGTATGTAGCAAGGGAAGTTGGCGCTGGGGCGCAACGCGGAGGAAGCGTTTGAGAAGGCCGCTGGTGAAACGGTTAGATAAGAAAAAGTTAGTCAGTTTGGGGAAATTGCTGCCGAGACCGTTTAGCTGGCCGATGGCGGCAAAGGCGCGGGCGCGCAAGGGAATACCATTTGCTTTTTGGTAGTGATACTGGAACTCTGCTTTGAGGGTAGTCATATCTACATTAGAGGGGCATTCGGCGGTGCAGCCTTTGCAGGAAAGGCATAAATCCATAGCCGTTTTAATCTCAGGGTGGTCAAAGGGATTCGCCTTGGTACTCATGGTGAGAAATTCACGGAGCACGTTGGCGCGGGCGCGGGTGGTGTCTTTTTCATCGCGGGTGGCGCGGTAGCTGGGACACATGGTACCGCCAGCGAAGGATAGCTTGCGACAGTCGCCACTGCCGTTACACTTTTCGGCAGCACGTAGGATGCCTTGGGTAGCAGAAAAGTCGAAGACAGTATCAATTTTCTTGGTTACTTGATCTGGGGCGTAGCGCAGGCTGGTATTCATGGGCGGAGCATCTACGATTTTGCCTGGGTTGAGCAAGCCGTGTGGATCCCAGGTTTGCTTAATCTGGCGGAGCAGTTCATAGTTTTTTTCGCCAATCATCATTGGAATAAAGGCCGCGCGTACCCTGCCATCGCCATGCTCACCGCTGAGGGAACCTTTGTACTTCTTGACAATCTTAGCAGTTGCTTCACTAATTTGGTAGAAGAGCTCCTGATCGTGCTGTTTCTTCAGGTCAAGAATGGGGCGCAGATGGATTTCGCCCGCACCAGCATGCGCATAGTAGACGGCCTCCTGCCCAAAGGTGCCCATCATCGCAGCAATCTCATCAATATAGTCGGGTAAATCTTGAAGGTCTACAGCGGTATCTTCAATACAAGCCACCGCCTTATCATCGCCTGGGATATTGGCTAATAAGCCAAGGCTTGCTTTGCGCAGTGTCCATACGCGACTGCTTTCCGGTGCAAATACTTTTGGAAACGCATAGCCCATGCCCTTTTTGCGGTAAGCAGCAATCAATTGATCTGCTTTTTGAGCAGCTTCCTCGGGCGTGTTGCCTCGAAATTCTACCATAAGAATTCCCGCAGGATCACCCTCTACAAAGAAGCGGTTTTTTTGCTGTTCGATATTGTCCTTGGTGCAGTTGAGGATCACTCGATCCATCAATTCGCACAAGCTAGGTTGGTGCTCCATCGCAATAAGCACTGCTTCCATGCATTCGCGAATGTTTTCGAAATGGGCGCACACCACCACATCTTCTGGTGGAGGCAGCGGCACTAGGTTGAGCTTAATGGAAGTCGTAACAGCCAAGGTTCCCTCCGAACCACAGAGGAGTTGACTCAAGTCAAAAGGCTGGTCACTGCTCGAAAAGGGCGCGCTTTGCAGCAAAAGGTCAACCGCGTAGCCTGTATTGCGACGATGAATCGTCGCTTTGGGGTATGCTTCGCGAATTGCCGTCTGTTGTTCTTCATTGCTCAAAGCCTCATCCAATTGTCTATAAATATGCCCTTCCAAATCAGATTGCTGGCATTTTTGCCGAAAGGCTTCTACTGATAGGGGATGCACGGCTATCTGACTGCCATCGCTCAGCAAAACGTCCAGCTCTAGCACATGATCGCGCGTAGAACCATACACAATGGAGGTGGTTCCACAAGAATTATTCCCCACCATCCCTCCAATCATGCAGCGATTAGCAGTGGAAGTATTAGGCCCAAAAAATAGCCCGTGAGGCTTCAAAAATGCATTGAGCTCATCGCGAACTACCCCTGGCTCCACCACTACCCATTGCTCCTCAGCATTAAACTCCAAGATGCGATTCATGTATTTGGAGACATCCAAAATAATCCCTTCGCCCACACACTGGCCTGCCAGCGAAGTGCCTGCTGTACGAGGAATCACGCTAGTGCCCTGCATTTTAGCGAAAGCGAGAATCTTCCGAATATCCTCGGCATGCTTAGGGAGCGTTACCGCTAATGGCCATTCGCGATAGACTGAGGCATCCGTGGCGTAAATCGCACGTAATAAATCGTCGTGGTAGCAATCGCCATCGAGGGATTGGGCGAGCTCTTGGAGGGAGCTCGTAGTAGTGTGGTCAAGGACTTTCATAAAACTAAACTTACAGAATTTGTCCTTCGCTTTTATCGTCTTATCGCCATTTTTTAGAAGGTAATCACGGTTTTACCAAGAAGCGGAGTGCTTGTTAAGTCTTATTCCGGATACTTCCACAGCGGAAGTGGGGAATAGATCTTTCCACTTCTTTCCCAATAATACGTTCCAATAAAACACACTAATTGTGGATGGTAATACTGCTCATTTCCTGCACTAGGGCGGAGACTCTTCTCGCCATAGTAAGATTTGATATAATGTAAGAATCCTGGGAGATATGCGAAGTGCGACAGTTTTACATAAAAATCATGTTCCTTTTCTTTAGAGTTTGCTTCTAGCTCCTCAAGCAGCTTCGTTATCCCGACCAAAATATTGATTTTGCCGCTTGGAGAACAGAACATCCCAATGTTTTTTATGTGCTCTCCTTCGCTAAAAATTTTGGGTGCCCGATCATAGAAAGAAGCAGTACTCAATGGAGGGGGTTCTTCCATTTTAGGATCGACAAAAGCATAGAATTCTATTAGCTGTGAAGAGGCTTCTTCCATATTCTTAAATACCACTAGTGGACTTTCAAAGTATTGTTCAAAATAAGAGCGAGCATAAGCCAAGCGTTTTTCGCGCAGTGCTTCTTGCGTTTTATTGAGCATGTAGGTGTGCAGTTCATTGCTCTCGTGGTAATCTGTCCTCAAGTCAGGATCATCGATTATCTCTAGCGGAAACCCAATAGCAAACCACTTTTCGTGCCATGCTACCAGTTGTGCTTCCACACAAGCTGCTTGTTGATATACTTTGTTGAGGTCTGCTACAGGAAAATAAACCTGATAGTTTTGCTTTGTATTGATATGCTTTAGATGCACTGTTTCGGGAGTAGCTTCTACTACTTCATAAATGCCATAGTGAACCTGCTTCAAATTCGCAATAGCCTTTTTGGTGGATTGTTCGCCTCGTACAATTAGACTAAGCCATTCTGCTGCATGCAAGCTATGAAAAACACTCTCTTGTATGAGCGTTTCATTATCCAACTCTACTGCCGCATTAGGTGGAATTTTATCACCTCTCTCTATTGCTTCATTTACATTATCTAATAGTTCTTGCTGAAAAAGCACCATACTTGCCCAGCCAATTAGGTAGGATTTCTTCTGCATCCAAATCAGCTTGTTGTGTACAGTAGGAAAGGCTTCATTAATAGATACTTGTAGGTATTTATCGTAATAGTCGGTAGCAGGAAGATCATCGATTTTGGGTTCACACAATTCGTACAGTTCGTGCCCCAGATAAGCGAAAAACGGATAGCTAGGGGACAATGGCAATTCGGCATAGATAGAGCAAGTATGCCAAATCAAAAAACTAAAATCAGCAGGATTGAGGTATTCTGTATCGTAATCATCGGTATCGAAAAAGGGGATAGGTACCCCAAGGCGCTCTTGGTTTTGTTGTACTAGTGCTTTCCAAAGACCAATTTCGGAGATAAAATCTTCTACATAAGAGGTAACGATACAAGCAATCAGAAGAATTTGCTCGTCTTCTTCGACATCTATGACATAAAAGAAATCCTTGATCGGCTCTAGTACCGTTTGAATCTCCCTGGCCAATTTTAAATAAGCGACATCATAGTTATCGTACTTCTTATACGGTTTGAATCCTAACCAATCCTGAATGCTTACTTCTTTCTTACGTGTTGTTCTTGCCATGTTCTTCTTTTTTACCATAACCCCCGCCACCAGGCGTTTCGATAACTACGCGATCACCGGCGCCTAGGGTTTGGCTATCTATACCCTTTAGGAATTCAATCGTCCCATTTTTTCGGATCAATGTTTGTCGCCCCACTTTGCCAGGGCTACCACCTGCCAAGCCGTAAGGCTGTTCTTTTCGATGCTGGCTAATCATAGTCATTTCCATGGGTTCCAAAAATTCCACTTCACGCACGATACCATCGCCTCCTCTAAATTGTCCTTCCCCACCAGAATCTCGCCGAATGCCAAAGCGATGCAAGCGCACGGGATAGCGGAACTCTAAATCCTCCGGATCGGTAATCCGTGTATTCGTCATATGCTGATGTACAGCGGAGTGGCCCTCAAATCCTGGCCCAGCGCCTACCCCACCACCGATCGTTTCATAATAGCCAAAATCGGTATTGCCAAATAAAAAATTATTCATCGTACCCTGGCTACAAGCCGCTAGGCCAAATGCCTTGAGCAAGGTATCTACCAAGCGCTGGCTCACCTCCGTATTCCCCCCGACGACTGCCGGGCACGCCGCTGCATCATCCACAAAGGTAGGGTGCAAAAAGCTATTTTCAGGAAGTTGTACACGAACCTTCTGCATGAGGCCTTCATTAAGTGGAATAGCTCGCTTGCACAGCAAACGCAAGACATATAAAATAGCACTGTAGACAATGCTGATATTGGCATTTAAGTTGTAAGGATGGCGAGAGGAAGTGCCCGTAAAATCGAAAAGTAATTCCTGCTCAGAAACGCTGATTTGCACCTGCAAGCGATGCCCATCATCGAGGTATTCTATTGCTTCAAACTGCCGATTGAGATAGTTGGGGAGGGCTTGTTCTAGTGCCAATTGTGCGCTACGCTTAAGTGCCTGCATATAGTGTTGCACTTTTTCAAGGCTATGCTCTGCCACCAGTTGCTGCAAAGCATGCGCACCATTGCGCAAAGAAGCAAGTGCAGCATTGAGGTCGGCAATATTTTCTTCTATCATTCGGCTAGGGAAAGCCGCTTCTGCTAGCATCCGGCGTATTGCTTCCCATTGTACCACTCCTGCTTTTACCAAATAAGTGGGCGTAAAACTCACGCCCTCTTCCTCCAAGCTAGTGGCATCAGGTGGCATAGAGCCTGGGCGTTTACCGCCTATTTCAGCATGGTGTGCCCGATTAATGACGTAGCCAATGCACTCGCCATTTTGGGTGAAAACCCCACAAAGCATGGTCAAATCAGGAAGGTGAGAACCCCCATATTTGGGGTGATTAGTAAGGAGCACATCACCAGGCTGAAGCGGAGAGTGTTCCAACACCAAGCGTGCACAGATTCCCAGACTGCCTAGGTGTACCGGAATATGCGGCGCATTGACTAGCAACTCCGCCTGTGCATCGAGGATGGCACACGAGAAATCGAGCCGCTCCTTAATATTGACGGAGAAGGCGGTACGTTGTAGTTGTGCCCCCATTTCTAAAGCGATTGCTCCAAATCGATTAGTGAACAGTTCTAGCTCAATCGCTTCTTTCTGATTTCGTCCTTGATCGGCTACATTCCTACTCCATTTACCGATCATATGCTTTGCCTTGCCCCGCACCTCAAACGCCCAATTGGGTTCAATATAGCAAGTCGCATGTGCGTTACGCAGGATGGCGGGGCCTTTTATCGTAGCTCCAGCTGTTAACTCATCCCAGTCAAAAATGGCAATCGCTTGCTGGTCAACAGCGCGGGATAGGGTACTGTGCGGCTTAGGATAGTGAGTGGTTGCTGAATGAGGGATAGGACTATTTTTCGGAGCTTTACTAGCAAGGACTACCCGTATCCGCTCTAGTTCGAGCTGCTGCTTACTGGGGTAGTGCCCAAAAAGCTGAGTGTACTGTGCTTGGAACTGTGCTGCGATCTGCTCTACTTCCGTAAATGTAATCTCTAGCGTGCTCTCTTGCCCTTTGAAGCGCACAAATAGCTGCACAGCTGTCCGTTCTATTTCCGCTTTCGCTAAATTTTCTTTTTGAAGCTCGTGCATCGCTTGCTGGTGTAGCTTCTCAATGATATGCTCAATGTATGGGGCTATTTCATGCAGGAGCTGTAGTATCTGCCTTTCGGCAAAACGCTCGATTCGAGCTTGTCCCATGCCATACGCGCTAAGGATACCTGCATCGTAGGGCAGCAAGATAGAATCAATGCCCAGGAGTTCCGCTATTTTGCAGGCATGTAAGCCCCCCGCCCCGCCAAATACTAAGAGCGCATATTCTTTTGGATCAAAGCCTTTGGCCACCGAGATGCGGCGTATGGCTTCCGCCATTTTCTCGTTAGCAATTTGCTCAAAGCCTTGCAACAGTTCTGTATCGGTATAGGAAGTTCCAGTCTTTTGCGAAAGCAAAAGTTGTACTTGCTGCAAAGCTGCCTGCGCAGCTTCCACCCGCACCGGAATGCCCAGGCCAGAAGGATCAAGCTTACTTAAAAGTAAATTTACATCCGTAATGGTTAACGGCCCGCCCGCGTCATAGCAGGCCGGTCCCGGCTGCGCCCCTGCACTGGCTGGCCCCACTTGCAGCCGCCCCTGCTGGAACGAGCAGATCGAGCCACCCCCCGCTGCCACCGTCTCAATGGCTAGTGCCGGGCTCGACATTTCTACCTGCTCAATCTGCGTAATTGATTGATAATCGTACTGCCCATTATAGCGTGCTGTATCGGTACTTGTTCCACCCATATCGAGGGTAAGGATACGGCCAAACCCTAATTGCTG
>JBCCRH010000174.1:0-11462 GCA_039208045.1 Bacteroidota bacterium | reverse complement strand
GCTGTCCACTGGATGGAAAATGGGGGGGTGCCGGTAATGTCCGTAACAGCGAGGGAGCCCAATTCGTCTCCCGGGCAAATATTATTGATCATATCAACGGGCCCTACTGTAAACGGGGCGGTTGTACGGACACTAAAATCTAGAGTAGTAGCACAAGCCGCATTAGCCGTGGTAAAAACTAACACTTGGTAATCGCCAGGCTCTAGATTTTCTATGAAGCTATCGGTACTTAGTACTGCTTCATTACTGTCTAGCCAATTGATAGTCCATGCTGGAACGGCGTTGTTGATCGCTGCGGTTCCCAGGGGGGCATTACAACCAGCATTATTGACAATAAGGTCGGGGGCAGGTATGTCGAGGGCTTCAATGAATACTTCTTGGATGATGTCGTCGCAGTTGAGCTCGGCAATAAGTTGCAGCAAGGTGTCTTGCTCGATTGTGAGTGTTATATCAGAATCATTAGATAGTGTGGTGCCATCTATCGATTGCCAACTGATAGATAAAGCTTCGGGCAAATTGGCGCTTAGCGCAATGGTACTACCTACGCAAGCATTAGAAGGGCCTTCTATTGCTATATCACTCACATTTTCTCCGAGTACTTCTACGGTAAGTACTTCTTCTTCACAGTCTTCAGCCGTAACCGTAACCGAATAAATGCCGGGCTCATCCACTAGAATGGAACTAGTGGTAAATCCATTATTCCATCTAAAATCAGAGCATTTATTGGCTTCTACCTCAAGGGTAACGGTTTCGCCTGCACATAATTCGTACTGCTCTTGGCCAGTGATTTCCAGTTCTAAGGGTGGTCGATAGAAGAAGTGATTTGGAAAATTAGGTAATCCTAACGAACGTCCAAAGAATTCCGAAGTGGAATTACCAATGAGCGATAAGGAGGCTACGATCACAGAAGGATCATCGGTATCGGGGCATTCGATTTTACCGAGAAAGGTCTGTTCGAATAGGAAGTAAATGTTGCCATCAGGACCTAGTTGCCATTGCCCAAACGGGAAAAAGCTGGTAGAGGAAATCTGGCTAATTTGCTCGAAAGAGCTAGACGGAGATACGTTTTCCATAGGAATACGAAAGACTGGTTTTGCCGAGCTATTGACATCTGCGAATTCCACAGCATAGAAAAATTTTCCGGAAGGAGAAAATTCCCCTTGCCGTACGGAAGGTAAGGAAACTTGTACTCGATTGCTCATCACGCCAGTGGATGCATCAAAATCATAGAAGGCAACGGAATTATCTGCCCATTCTGCAATTTTATCTCTGGCGGGAGAAGCTTTTACATAAAAAAAGAATTCTCCATTCATGCTGTAGGTGTAGGTGCCCGCTTCTTCTATACCATTTGCAGTTATCGAGAATACTACAAAATTTCGATTGCCATCAAATTCTTCGCGCAAGACGATGATCCAGTAATCTTCGCCATTATCGTGCTGGATGGCCACTACAATTTCATATGCCGGCACAAAAATACGCTCATCTGCCAGCACCACCTCGCCTAAGCCTCCATTGGCTGTCATATCGATTTCGAATAAAGATAAGCCACGCCCCTGCTCTTGTCCTGGAATTTCTCCGCCAATTGGAAACTCTCCTTCTTCCATCGTGAATAGGTAATAGTTGGTGGTAGAGCCTGGTTTTTCGATGATCACTGCGGATTGCGCCGCACTCCATCCACCTCCCTCTGCCCCCTGCATATCGTACATCACCTCGTTGTTGGCATTCCAAATAATACCTGGATTTTGGCCTGAATCTGGTGGGCGGCCACCACCGTTGGTGTAAAAGAGTAGGTTGCCCTCTTCGTCGCAAATTGCCGAAGAGCCTTCTGGCGTTTCAATGGATGTAGGAGTATTCACCGGATTGTTGCCATTAAAATCAACGCCATAGCCTGCACCAAAGTGCCAGACATTTCCGCGATTACTGTAGCAATCGCAATCCGCTAAATCGATCTGTCCATCGTCGTCATCATCAATCTGATTATTACAAATTTCTTGGGCCAGCAATAAGGTCGAACTAATAAAAAAGAATACAAAAGTTAGTGCAGCAATGCGCATGAATCTGGTGTTTACTGGGCAGAAGGTGAAAACCTATTCCTTTGTTTATGGTAAGTATCCTAATGCAAGTATTTGACGGGCACTTTACAAAAGGCTGAATAAGGGAAGGAAACCGCTCTTTTAGCACTTACACATTCGTTATTTGTTGTGCCAAGCATCCATAGTTATCACTAGTCTATCAAAAATCTATCTGATGAAAGAGAAGATACAGTCGATCTATCGGGGTGCGCTTGGAGCCATCCGTTTTTCTAAGTTTAGACGTGTAGAAATCAGCTTTTCAGAAACGCAGGCTTTTTCTTTAAAATATGTGGTAAGCGGAACCGAACACTATCAAGTAGCAGGTAAAGAGTATTGTATGGGGGCGGGCCAAATGTTACTTTTTAGTGCGGGTCATTCTTATTTAGCGTATACCGACAACAATCAGTTGAATGAAGGCTTTTGTATCGATTTAGCGCCTGAGTTTGTAGCGGAGGCCAATCTTGACTTTTTTGGCGAAGCACCAGTTTTTCAGTTAACGGAAGAATTTGGATCACTTAAGGTTCACCAGCCGCCTTCAGCATTCGGTGAACAGATTCGACAGCTTTACCAGAGAAAAATAGATCAGGAACCTCTGATTTTTGAGGAATCTCTCAATGAATTGATGCTTCAATATCTCTATTTGAGAAAGGACTTTTCAGATAAGATGACGTCCATTCCGACTGTTAAACGCGCAGTGAAACAAGAGATTTTCCAAAAGGTACTTTATGCTCAGGAGTACATTCATGCCAATAAGACCAAAGCAATCAACTTAGAAGGATTGGCGAAAGCCGTAGGATTATCCAAGTTTTATTTTCAGCGACTTTTTGTTCGAGTATTTGGTCTATCACCTAGTCAGTATTTAGAGAAAATTAGAATGGAGGAGGCCATTGGGCGGATAAAGTCGCGCAAACAATCCATCACAGAGATCAGCTTTTCACTAGGCTATAATGATATTACCTATTTCAGCAGGCGCTTCAAAAAGTTTTACGGGAAGGCGCCACGCCAAGTCTTGAAGGATATTGGTTAACCTCAAAAATGCAAGTAGCTGACCAATTGGGATATCCAGCTAAATTTCGCAAGATCGTGCAACTTGTCTTGTAGGCCGTCTTCTACCTTTGATTCATAATCAAAAAACAATGAAGCGTTCAACGATCTTACTCATTCTTGTATTCCTATTTGGTATTAATAATGCTATCACTGCCCAGCATATCAAGCGAAAAGGAAAGCTAGGCGTACAATTAGCGCAAGCTGAAGAAAATGCCCATGGAGCACCTTTCCAGATTGCCCAAGTATTTGAATCCTCAACGGCTTCGTCCTTGCAGATGAAGGTTGGAGATATTATCATTACCGTCAACGGTCAAGCTTTTAATAGTGGCGAAGCCATTCAAAAAGTAGTGGGGAGTTTTGTAGAGGATGAACCCGTAATAGCATCTGTACAAAGGGCAGGGCAGGTACTTCAGCTAACTGGCAAAGTGATCCCTCCACCCCTACAAGTACATGCAGAACACGCAGAGGTGCTGCTGGGAGAGGTTCCTTATTTGGATGGCTACGTTCGGTCGATTGTCAATAAGCCTAAAGGGACTGGGCCATTTAAAACGATTTACTACCTCCAGGGGTATCCTTGTCAATCGGTCGACTATGCGCTACAACATCCAACAATGCGCCTAATTACCAGCTTGGTGGATCAAGGCTATGCGGTATTTCGAGTGGAGAAGCCTGGCGTTGGGGAGTACTACAATTGCAAGCCGTGCCAAGAGCAATCTTTCGATAATGAGGTAGAGGCTTTCGCCAATGGGTTGGCCGAACTGAAGAAGCAAGCTTTTGTAGATCAAGAGCATATTTATCTGTTTGGGCATTCGTTGGGTGGAAATGTGGCGCCTATTATTGTCAATCAGGAAGGGGTTGCTGGGATTATGGTGTATGGGACAGTGGTAAAGCCTTGGCAAGAATATCTGATTGACATGGCCCGGTATGTGCAGCCTTTCTCGGAGGCAGATATTACGGCTACCGAAAAAAGTATTCCTTTATTGCGAGCTATTCAAGAGAAGATATATCAGCAAGATGTGCCCTTATCTGATTTGTCAGCTGAAGAAAAAGAGCTACTTACCAATTGGCAGAATTTAAAAGAGGATAAATATCTATTCGATCGAGACATCAGCTTCTGGAAAAATTTGAATGCACATAATTTTGTCGCGCACTGGAATCAAATAGAAGTGCCCACCCTTGCCATGTATGGCGCTATGGACGTACATGCCGTTAGTCCATTGGATGCAGAGCATATTGCGATGATTGTTGATAAAAATCACCCTGGCAAGGGGGCTTTCCAGATCGTAGAACAAACAGACCACTTTTTTGCTTCTATGGAATCGAAGCTAGAGGTTATGGAATACCTTAATAATGGCCTTATTGGGCAAGTGGTAGCCACCCGATTTAATACCGAAATGCCCAATATTATTGACCAATGGATTGAAACGATAGCTAATAAGCAAGCCAACGAACAATTCATTTTATCCGATAACCTCATCCCACAGGCTGCTACCACTATGTCTACTATGGATGTAGAAAGTGCGGATATAGATCAGGATGGTGATCAAGATCTGATTTTAGCAACGGAGTATGGCCCTAACAAGGTGCTGTTTAATGAAAATGGAACATTTGCAGAAGATCCCAACCGCTTACTACCTCAGCTCAAAACCTATGTAGCACCTTATAAAGGAGAAGATAGTGAAGACATTGCTGTAGCTGATTTTGACCAAGATGGTGATTTGGATCTGTTCTTTATCTCTGAAGATACCGAAAATCACGAGTTGCTACTGAATGATGGTAAAGGAAAATTTGCTTTTGGCGAAAGCCAAATCCCAAAGATTGGACAAGCAAATGGGGTATTGGTTTATGATTTTAATAAAGATAATTATCTGGATATTCTGATTGGCATCAGAGGACAAAATGAGGTGTATATCAATCAAAATGGTGCATCTTTTGCCAATAAAACGGCGGACTACTGGCCCAACAATCTAGATAGTACTCAGGATTTGATTCTAGTGGATATTGATAATGATGGCGATGAAGATATTGTAGAAGGTATCGAAGCTGGTAGTAATAATATTTACATCAATGAGCGGGGCAAATTTGTAGAAGATAGCAAACGACTACCTGATATGTCTGCCTACGAGACACGGAAAGTAATCGCTGGCGATGTGGATCAGGATGGCGATCAAGACCTGTTTTATTGCAATGTAGGCTGGTCTGGTACGACTAACCCACAAAATGTATTACTACTCAATGATGGCAAGGGCTATTTTCAGTTGGCTGAAAAGGCCATTCCGAAAGACCTCTCTACCACCTTAGATGCTTATTTTTTGGATTTAAATGATGATGGAAAACCCGATATAATTACCACTGGACTAAGTGACACCCGAAATTTTAAAGTATGGCTCAATACCTCTACGGAGCAAGGCGTACAATTTATTCCCGATCAATCACTATTTCCGAAACTTAGGTATCAAGGAGGAATTTCGCTTATCGTCGATACCTTTATGAGCGACGGTCGAATTGGTATCTATCTAGGTAATCATAAGGGGAAAGATCATTTTTTGCTACAGCAAAAACAAGAAGGATAGAGCGTGGTCTTTTCGTGCTGCTTCTTATGCCGAAAGGTATAGAGAGAACCTGGTATTATTTAAATTAAAAGCTATGATTTCTATGTACTATTCACCAATAAAACTTGGTCTGCTATTGTTATGTCTACCACTGTGCAAATTCACTGCTCATGCACAACTGTTTATCAATCAAGCCCAAAACCTTCCCTTACCTGCTACCAGCATTAACTCTATGGATATTGAAAGCGCCGATCTAGATGGCGATGGTGATTTGGATATTGTGGTTGCGGTAGAGGCCAGTAGAAACTTGCTCTTATTCAATGATGGAGAAGGCGTATTTACGGAAGACCCTGCACGCTTCTTCCCAAAGAAAGACGCTAACAATCCATTTGCAGGAGAGGATAGCGAAGATATTGCCTTGGTAGATTTTGATAATGATGATGATTTGGATGTTCTGATGGTAACGGAGGACACGCCATTCCATGAATTATTGACTAACGATGGCACAGGCACCTTCAGCCATATTGATTTTGATTTTGATACCTCTCAGGGGAATGCTGTTGCTGTACTTGATCTGAATGGGGATACGTTTTTGGATATCATCATTGGTAATACGGGGCAAAATGATGTGTATATCAATAATCAGGACTTGACCTTTACCAAGGACAATAATCGCTGGCCCGTCAATACAGAAGGAACACAAGATTTCAAGCTAATCGATTTGGATGGCGATGACGATCTAGATATTATTGAAGGCATTGATGCAGGCTCCAACAATATTCTAATCAATGAAGAGGGCTTCTTTGCAGAGGAAAATGATCGGCTGCCCAATGTAGGTCTCAACTTGGAGACCCGTAAAATTTCGGTGGGCGATATCAACGGTGATCAACATCCTGATCTATTTATTTGTACGGTCAACTTTACAGGCTTTGCCAATCTGCAAAACCGGCTTTACTTGAACGACGGTACTGGTTTTTTCTCTGATGTTACAAATAATAATTTACCAGTATTCATTGAGCAGACGCTAGATGCTGTTTTTCTAGACTACGACTTCGATGGCGATCAAGACTTAATCACCTTGGGCTTTACTACACCCGACAATAGCTACAGAGCCTTTGAGAATGACGGTAGCGGAGTATTCAGCGAGCAGACTGCTGATGTGTTTGAATCGTTCAACATGACCAATGGCATTGCCCTACACGTCGCCGATTTTAATGATGATGATCTACCTGACATCTATTTTGGAGGGTTCAATCAAATTGACCATCTAGCGTTTTATGATCCATCTGCTATTACCACTAGTACTGTTGATCGAGAACTGCAAGAGCTGCATACTTTTCCCAACCCTGCACGTTCTGTCGTATTTATTCAGTTTCCAACAAATGGAGTAGCATTAGCTGGCGCTCATCTGAGCGTTTATGATAGTGTGGGTAGATTGGTTAAGTCTATTGCTCTGCCTGCTCAGCGGATGGAGCAATTTCAACTGGATGTTTCGGAGCTTGTGGCGGGCGCTTATCAGTTTAGGGTTAGTAAGGAAGGAAAGGGCTTTGCAGTGGGGCGGTTTGTGGTGAGTAGGTAGGCAAAATTAGAAAGGGCCACATTCTTTCGAATGTAGCCCTTTTTAGCGCCTCCTCAAGGACTTGAACCTTGGACCTACGGATTAACAGTCCGCCGCTCTAACCAGCTGAGCTAAGGAGGCTTGTAAGTTTGCCGCTCTAACCCCCCGATAGCTATCGGGGAAGGAGGCATGTTACTTACTCACGTAAAAGCGAATGCAAATGTATTACATTCAAAATAAAAGTGCAATATTTGCGGTGAAATTTTGTAAAAAATCCTGGGCCATCTGGGAATCAGAAACGTATAAAACCAAAAAAAGCGAATACACATGAGTTTACTTACCGTAGGTACCGTAGCTTTCGATGATATTGAAACCCCAATGGGCACTGCCAAAATGGCGATTGGCGGGGCAGCTACTTATATTGGACTGGCAGCTTCTTATTTTACAGATACGATTCAGTTAGTTTCAGTCATTGGGGATGATTTTCCGCAAGATGTCCTCGATGATTTGACTAAGAGGGGTGTTGACCTGGCAGGCTTGCAAGTCAAAAAAGGAGAAAGGTCATTCTTCTGGGCAGGGAAGTATCACGATAACCTCAATGACCGGGATACGCTGGATACGCAGCTTAATGTATTGGCGACCTTCGATCCGGTGCTGCCGGAGCACTTCCGCCAAGCAGATTATGTGATGTTGGGTAACCTCACACCTGATGTACAGATTCGAGTGATTGAGCAGCTGGAAAAAAAGCCTAAACTTATTGCACTCGATACCATGAATTTCTGGATGGATAATGCCATGGAAAGCCTCCGGAAGGTGCTAGGTATGGTAGATATGCTAATGATTAATGATGAGGAAGCTCGTCAGTTGTCTGGAGAGTTATCTTTGGTGAAGGCAGCTCAAAAAATTCATGCGATGGGTCCTCGCTTTTTGGTGATTAAGAAGGGAGAACATGGGGCCTTGCTCTTTGAAGGAGACAACGTATTTTTTGCACCCGCTCTGCCTTTAGCAGAAGTGTACGACCCGACTGGTGCTGGCGATACTTTCGCTGGTGGTTTTATGGGATATGTGGCAAAGACCGATGATCTATCCTTCGACAATATGAAGCGTGCCATTATCTATGGCTCAGCGATGGCCTCTTTTTGTGTGGAGAAATTTAGCATTCAGCGAATGCTAGAATTAGACCAGGCTGATATCGATCAGCGCATTCAGCGCTTTGTAGATTTAGTACATTTCGATGTAGCGTAGCAGCGTGCTGCTCTACTCTTTATTCGCCAACTGGCCGCAGGCAGCATCAATGTCTTTGCCGCGGCTACGGCGAAGCGTGACAGTGACGCGGCGGTCGCTTAAGTATTGTGCAAAACGATCAATCTGGTCCTCTGAGCTTTTGGTAAAGGTTACGCCCTCTATCGGATTGTACTCGATGATATTCACCCGTACGGGAAAATCCTTACAGAGCTTTACCAGATTCTTGGCATCTTCTAGGCTGTCATTGAAGTGCTGAAAGGTAATGTACTCGTAGCTGATCCTATTGCGGGTATTCTGGTAAAAATAGCGAAGCGAATCCATGAGCACTTCTAAGTTATTTTGCTCATTGATGGGCATAATTTCGTTGCGCTTGGCGTCATCAGCAGCATGAAGAGATAAGGCTAGGTTGAACTTTACCTGATCATCAGCTAGTCGTTTAATCATCTTAGCGATGCCCGCAGTACTTACCGTAATGCGTTTGGGAGACATCCCTAGGCCCTGAGGCGAAGTAATGTGCTCGACGCTTTGCAGCACGTTTTTATAGGCTAGCAGCGGCTCCCCCATCCCCATATACACGATATTGGTCAGTGGATGATCGAAGTGCTGTAATGCTTGCTCATTCACCAACACTACCTGATCGTAAATCTCAGCAGGATCTAAATTGCGTAAGCGATCCATTTTGCCTGTCGCACAGAATTTGCAGCTCAGGCTGCAACCTACTTGTGAAGAAACACAAACCGTAAAGCGCCGATCTGAAGGAACTGGAATGAGCACGGACTCAATCAAATGGCCATCAAATAAGCGAAAGCGCGACTTAATCGTTCCATCCAGACTCCGCTGCATCTTATCAAGCGTGATCGCATTGATCACGAAGTTTTCCTCCAAATATTGGCGCAATGACTTAGACAAATTGCTCATCGCCTCAAAAGAGCGTGCGCTCTTTTTCCACAGCCACTCGTACACCTGCTTGGCGCGAAACTTTTTCTCTCCCATTCCCACAAAAAGCTCCTCCAATTCCGGAAGACTCATTTTGCGAATATCCTTCTTCGTTTGTATTTCCATGCTGCAAAGTTACTGGATCGCGCGGCATTTTTCAGCGAGCCACGCCTGTTCTTCTTCATTTAATAATGGACTCAACTCCAATAACACACGAGCATGATATTCGTTTAGCCAAGTTTTCTCTGCCTCAGTAATCATTTCCCAATCAATGAGCTGTATATCAATCGGGAATAAGCTAAGTGTTTCAAAACGCAGAAAACCGGCTGTTGCTGCTGGCTGGCACAAGATGAGGTTTTCAATACGAATACCAAAGGCATTGGTTTTGTAAAAGCCTGGTTCATTAGAGGTGAGCATACCTGCTTGAAAGGGTACGCTAGCTCTGCTATTCTTAGGATTGGCTGTAAATCCTTGTGGGCCTTCGTGTACATTCAGAAAAGCACCAACGCCGTGGCCTGTTCCATGTCCATAGTTTAGCCCTGCATTCCACAGGTGCATTCGTGCAAGGGTGTCGAGCTGTACGCCCGTTGTGCCTGCTGGAAATTGGATGCTTGCCAATTCAACATGCCCTTTTAAAACTGCTGTATAGGCGGTCTTTTGCTCTGCTGAAGGTGGGCTAAGCGCAATGGTACGTGTAATATCCGTAGTGCCTTCTAGGTATTGGCCACCGGAGTCGAGTAGTAGGATACCTTCCTGTTCTACATTAGCACATTTGCCTGCTTCAGGGCGATAGTGGATAATAGCGCCATTACCTTGATAGCCCACAATAGCATCGAAGCTTTCGCCAAAATAGTGACCTTGAGCTTTCCGGAAAGATGCTAGCTGTGTAGCAATCTCTGCTTCTGGTATGGCTCGTTGCGATAGGGTCTGCTCCATCCACCGGAAGAGTCGGGTTAGCGCCACCCCGTCTTTCTGCATTGCCTTTTTGATCTGGGCAACCTCTGTTTCATTTTTTACAGCCTTTAGCTCAGCAATCAGATTCTTACCTCTGACTACTTGGTCGGGATGTATCAGCTTATAAGCATTCCAACTAGTAGTAGAGATGGGTAAGAGCACCTTAGTAGTAGCATAAGGGCGTGCTAAAAAGCCAGGTAGCTCATCGTAGGCGAGTAGTTGAATGCCTTCTTGCACTAATTCTTTTTGTAAAGGCAAGGTGATTTTTTTGGTATCTATAAATAGTGTTGCTGAGTCTTTTTCGATAAATAAATAGCTTACAAAGACTGGATTGGCGTGTATATCGCTGCCGCGTAAATTGAGCGTCCAGGCAATATCATCAAGGGTAGAAACCAAATACGCATTTGCGCCAAGCGACTCCATACCTGCCCTAATTTGCGCTAGCTTTTCACTGCTTGTTACCCCTGTATATTTTAGGTCGAGCCTAAATACCGGGTTTTGCGGAAGCGCTGGTCGATTGGGCCAAGCTACATCTATCAGATCAATATCGGTTAGTAGGTCAATATTGGCAGTAGCCAATTTTTTTTGCAAAAATTGGCGTTGCCCAACGGAGAATAGCCAGCCATTGATGCCCACTTTACTGCGCTTTTTCTTTTCAGCAGACTGCTGTTGTAAATGCGTACAAAGCCAGTCGATATGCTCTGGAGCATGTGGGATTTGTTGGCGATGTAGTGTGATGGGGCCATCCTTAAGCTCTTCTTCCGCCTGCAAAAAGTAGCGAGAGTCCGTCCAAAGTCCGGCATGGTTTTGGGTAATAATAAGAGTACCCGCAGAGCCTGTAAAGCCAGAGAACTGGGCCCGAGCCTTCCAATAGTCAGCAAGATATTCACTTTGATGAGGATCGCTAGAAGGGATAATATACGCATCAATTTGTTGCGTATACATATGATTTCTAATAGTTTGTAGATATTCTGTTGGAGTCATTGGATGGCTTATGATTTAAAAAATGTATAATAAAAAAATATAATTTATCAATAAAATGATTATTTTGTAGCTCGACGTTAAGAGCACGCATTTCCTTGCAAAAGATAAATTTTT
>JBCCRH010000173.1:0-11545 GCA_039208045.1 Bacteroidota bacterium | reverse complement strand
TGCGATGGGGCAGTTGCAGGTGCATCTGGTTTTTGGGCCATCTCATTAGGCTGAACGAAAAAGACATAGCGCGCCACATCCTTTACCCATTGGTGGACGTCCCTTACGATCGACACATCAGAATCGTAGGATTTTAAAGCCTTAAGCTTTACTGGCTGATCTACTGCACCATACGATAGCTGTAAATCGTAGCTGCCTGATGTAGCGCTACTAATGGAAAAAACAGCTTTGGGTAGCGGTCTCTTGGCAGTTTCACCAGTACCCGTGTCAATTCCTGTACCAGTGCCCGATCCTGTTGGGCCAGTTTCGTAATAATCTTCAAAAAAGATTGGACGCAGTTCTCCCGTTTGTCCCCAAGTCTCCAAAAAACTAGGGCCAGTACCGCCACTACCCGTTTCCAGCTCAAATGGATTGTGCAAAGCGAAGTAGAGATAGTCTTCCTGCACCATTTCCCCCAATTGCTCTAGCTGTGTTTGTGGATACCACTCGCTCGTACGCAGCCAGGCCTGTCCGTCGGCTTTTTGGATGGTCAAGCCAAAATAAGGCTCCGCAGCATAAGGCCGCAGCAGGAAATGCTCGACTAAGTAAATACGTTCGCTGGTGCGGTTATACCGCTTAAATAAGGCCACCAAGCGATCTATCGCTTTTAGTGTAGCTTCAGCTGTCTGAAAACGCTGGTCAAGGTGATAAATTTTCGCGGGCTGATTAATATCTATGGTTTTAAATAGCGATAACTTATACTCCAATTCTACCCCCAACTTTGTCTTATTCGATTCCAATTCATAGTTACCAGGGTCGGTTCCAATTCGTGCTAGCTCTTCCATATCTACTGGACTTCCATCTTTGGTGTAAAACACAAATTCACTCACCAAATTCTTATCGGGATCATCAAAATCATAATCACCGATAAAAAAGCGGTCATTAAAATGGAATACTTCCAAAGATTCTGGCTCCATATCAAAGAGCGTCTCTGTCCATTGGCGCAAGCCCGAAAACTCCTCGGGCAGATTAGCAGGCTGCTGCAATAGGTTGAACCCTTTGGCCCGATTGGTACTCAGTACGGTATAGTTTTCGAGCACCCGTTGCTTGGTTTCCAGTTCTATCTGCTGCTGCGCTGCCAGTGCCGCTTCCGATATTGGCCCGTCGGCAGGTAGGTCTTGGGTATAAATGTGGAGCTTTCGCCCAAATCGTGCCAGCAGGTGCGTCAAAAAGCGATTCCTACGCTCCAAAAAGGTGGAAGGGCTTTCGCGAAATTGGGCAAGCTGCGCTCGGTAGCGATCCAGTAGGTCAGCACCGTTTTCTTTAGGCTGATCGTCATCCAATAAGCCTACTAAATCCGCGATGGCACGTTCCAAGCCTTGGAAAAAGTAAGTGCGCTTCACCTCCGAAGACCAAGAAAAAAGCTGCCCTACATGCGCCAATTGCGACAAGTAGTTCGCCAAAATTTGATCGAAGATCAAGAGAAAAGAGCGGAGCTGCTTGATCTGCATTTTGCGCTTGGTATCTGCAAATGGTGGCGGGCCATGCGGCGGCAAGCCGTATACTTTTGGGAAATCTTCCTGAATGGAATAGTAGGTCTCTAGCTCTCGAAAATTCCCTTTCGGAATGGGCAAATCGCGTTCTTGTGGACTCAATTTAGAAACACGCTGCTGACTCGCAAGATTTTTATATTCAATCTTCGCCCGCGTCAAATCCCAGCGGTATAGGCTATCGCTTTTTTTGATATTGATGTGCTGCTGCTCCAATGGAGCCAGCACCGGTTTACACCGAATCGGAATAACTCGCTGGTAGGTCCAGGCTGGTTCTTTGAGCAAATACTTTAGGGTACCCAAGTCTTCATCCGAGAAATGAAATTTCAGCTCTTCAATTTTTAGCACCTCCTGAATATCTTCCAAAATGGGAATCAGGTCTACTGATCGCAGCTCTGCTAGCGCTGGATTCAAAGCGCTATCCGGCAAAAAGCCATGCTCCAGCTTTGGCCCGTTAAATACTGCATTGACGTCCTGTTCAAAAAAGGCCAAGGCTTCTTCCAAGCTCAAAAACTGCACCGCATTGCGCAAATACTGATTCAAGGCCAAGTACACCTTCGCTACTACCAATTCCACCACTGCCTGCGATTCGACCACTAGTTCGATCTGAAAAAACACCTCCATCCTTGGCCGAAGCGTCACCTTCGCTAAATCGTGACTGAGGTTGCGATGCGCATAAAACTGCTTTTCGATCTGCACTTTTAGGGCTTCGCGCTGCGCTTTGGTGACTATATTTTCGGTAGCATCCGCAATAATTTCCAGTGCCCCCCGAGTCGGCTCAAAAGCATTAACAACGGGCTCTACCCAAGCATTTTGTACGCCCTTCACATCAATAATCACCTTACGGTAATCAGCAATCGTCAGCGGATTATTCGTCAGAATATGTCGAGCGGTATAAAACTGAGTACGCGCTAGCTCTTCCTCCGACAACTGCTGCTGAGCCAGGATATCCTCAATCGGAAAATCCGAGCGATACCCCAAATCCGTGAGCGCATAAATGATGGTTTCCAGGATCGTGATCCCTGGGTCGTGCTCATTGTAATCGGTCCACTGTGCACTTCCAGTTTGGATAATAGCAGCCAGGCCCAACTTACGCAGCGTCTCGTAATTGAGGGCAGGCCCGAGGGTTTCCTGGGGGCCTTGAATGCTCACCGGTGCCTTAGCCTTTTCTGCCATTATACCAATCACTTCTTATGTAGAGCACTTCCTGAATATGGTGCTCGCCTGTTCCTGTTTCGTCTCCTGTTCCCGTATCATTTCCGGTACTTAGACCAGTTTCTTCTCCTATTCGATACTTTCCAGTCCCTATTTCGTCTTGTTCATTATCACTACTCGCTGAGGCCTCCTCTTGCTCTGCCAACTGTACCTGTGCAGCCAGAGTTATGGACAAACTAGGTGCTTCGCCCACGCTCAGCAAGTGCTTTTTGACGGAAGTCACCAAACCCCACGCCATACTCGGCTCGATCGGATCAAAGGACTTTGGTAAGGCTTGCTTACTACTCGATTTAGGGTCCTCCATCTGATACAGCTCAAAGGAAAGCACCCGATCGACATAAGCTTGCTGGTTCACATATTCCAGCAAAGCAAAATAATTCGTCCGCGCTTCGAACGGATTTACGGTTTCGTAGTCCGTTGACCAAGGTGCAATCAGACTTGTTAGTCCTTTATTGAGCTCATTCAATCGGCGTCCTTCTTCTTCACCTTCTACGAATCGAATCTGCGCCTGTACTTCCAAGAAGGTGTAATTGGGGTTAAACACCTCGATCTGCGCAAAGGGATCGGCTACCGTTCGCAGATAGGCCGCCACTTGCTTTAGAATCGACTGATTCGTCTTTGGAACCAATGGATTTTCACCCTTCCCAATTTTGTTGGGCAGCACCACTACCGCGCAAGCCCCCGGCCGCATCGGCTGCTTCGAAGGTGTATGCACATTGCGCAAGCAACGCGCCAGTCCAATCGAGGGGAATTGTTGTAAAACTAAGCGTTCAAAATCCCAGGCCGTCACCGCTCGATCCTTGTGGCGCAAACGCTCTTGCACACGCGTGTAAAACGAGACGCTTCCTTCTGGAGCTTTGCCCCCAGCAGCGGCCACGGGCTGCACCACTTTGGCAATCTTAGGATGTGCTTGCTGCAAATTTTGGATCGCTCCTGGGGGTAGTGCTTGGCGCAAATGCTCCGCAGGATCGGCTCCATTATGGAATGCAGCCATGGTCGCATTAGGCAATACACTAATGGTCTGGCAGACAGCACTGGCATGTTTGGGCACCACGGCTCGCACCCAATACAAAGTCGCCGCAGGCGGCTTCATCTGGTCAGCAAAAAGGCTGACCGTATTGGCCTGTACCGAAGGCAACTTCAGCTCCACTATCCCCGACTTGACAAAATTATCGGTACCATCTTCCACGGCTAAGGGCGAAAAGTCCTTCCACGCATCTCCCGACAAATAGCTCCAACGCACCTTGGGAGGCGACAACGTTCGATCACCACTTCCCTCATTGAGTGAAAAGAGCAGCGTCAGCGTTTGTGGAGCTTTGACTTGTTCCAAGCCCATGTAGAGATAGCCATTTTCTGAATATGCGGGCAACAGGTACCAACTAGCATCTGACATCCCCATGCTGGTGCCAAAAGGATGAATATGGAATAATCCATTGCCCCCAATTGCTAATTCTGTGGAAGCGCTGTAGGTCGCGCTGATGGATTTCATCTTGGGAATATAGGCAGGGCGAGGAGGCATCAGCAAGGCATGGGAGGCCTCTTGAGCCGCTTGCTCTGCCTTTTGCTGCGCCTGCTGATGCTGTTCCATCAATGTTTTAGCATCTGCTAAAACATGCTCAGCATGTAGCTTGTCCACCCCTTTTTTGAGCAGGCCTACATAGGGCACAAAGGCACTCACAACGCCTGATACGCCATCGAAAATATTCCAAAGCAAGCTATGTTTTTTCTTGGGTGCCGCTGCATCCATACCCGTTTCACTCGCATTGCCATCGCCAAAATTGACGTTTGGATTCATATCTTTCGCAATCCGCTCCATGTTCTTGTTCGCCACCTCTGACATCACCCGTGGATACTCTGCATGCCCAAAAGCGTAGTCTGGCCCTTTTAGCGTAAAGCGTAAAAAACCATCCAGGGACTTGTCCGTATATTTCGCCTTGGGGCTAAATGGCAAGGTAGTGGCTGGGTTTACGCCTTTGAGGGCACTCACTTCTAAGTCAAATGTGGCAGTCGGCAAAAGTTTTCCTTGTCCCATTTTTTTGCAGAACTGTTCTACTTGCGCTTCACTTGTAACGTTCAACTTTGGGAAGGCCGTGTTGATTTTAGAAGGTGGGATATCGCCTTGATAGGGTAGCTCCGCCGGTGGTAAGGGATTGGGATGTAATATGGCACCCGTTTCCTCTCCTGTCTCTGGCTCCTCCTTTTTGGTGTGTTTACCAATAATGCGATCGCGTACCCAGCTTAGCCAATGGGCCATGCCCTTATTATCTTTTGGGGGATCAGATGGCGTAGCTCCTGTACCCGTTTCATCACCAAGCTCCCCCAAGTCAGAAAGCAAGTCACCTCGGTTGGCGTAGGCGTTTTTGACCTTACCAACCAACTCTTCCAAGTTATCCAGAATATGACTCATGCCATGATGGTGAATGTCCTGCAAACTAGGCTGTGTAGATGTATCAGCCGCTTTAGCACCGGTAGATTCCCACTCAAACATAGGGGTGGTAGTAGTGTATTGTCCATTTCCTTTGCCGGATTGCCCCGTCGCCTTTTGCTCTGCTTGACCTAATTTTTTTTGTTCGAATAACTGCTTACGTGCATCCAAAATCTTCCCCATTAGACCATGCGAATAGTGGTCTACCCAATTCATAATTTGTGCTTGGGAGAACTCCTGCCCCGTTTCTGCCCCCGTACCCGTCTCATCGCCAGTTCCTGGTGGTGGGGGTAAGGGAGGGCTTGGTTTGCGCTTTTTGGGAGAGTGTTCAGTGGGAGGTATAGCCCTAGTTTCGCCGGTACCGGTAGCTCCGGTATCGCCTGTTTCTGGATATTCCTGTTTTAGCGAAAGCGGAATCCACTTTTTATCAACCAATAGCTCCGACTCCCATTGAAAGACGGAATTGTAAAATGGCTTTTTCGGATTGCAAAAATTGTAGATTTCATAATAGTCGCAAAACCCATTCGGGAAATTAGGCAAATCATACCACTCGACTTCCAACTGTAGTTGCGTCAATGGCTTTTGCAAGACCTCCGTATTCCCCAAATAGAAGTGGCTTCCTACTACTGGCTTTACGCCAAATGGCGGGAATGGGCTCTGCGGCTTTAGCACCGAAAAGTCATTTTGAGCCACAAAATGCTGCACCCCACCGACATGAATATCCACCTGCACGCGCTGCACCTGCAAGCTCTCAAAGAGGTGATAAGGATTGAGCTTAGTCTGTTGATAGGCTAGCTGCTGTTGCAGCTCAAACGTCAAAAGTGGCGCTGTAGTCGAATACCCTGGGCCGTGGATTTTTGCCTGATAGACTGCAATGGGGGGCTGATCATCGGCTACTTGTAGCGTGAAGCATAAGCCGTAAGCAGCCGTGGGCTTGACGGACTCCCCCGTTTCATCCGTATGCTGTGGCCAAGTAGAAAATAAGCGCACACTGGTCGAGTCAGGCTTCAGCCAAGCTTTAGTACTGGTCAGCTGTAGCTGAAAGGCTTCTTCCAAGAATAACTCGATAGCCGTATCATGATTTCCTACTCCAATTTGCTGTAGTTTATGCCGCAGTAGGTGGAGGCCTTTCTCCCCCAGCTCCAAGTACACCTGTATAGCGCGCTGTCCGTCGGACATAAACAGGATAGGATCTGATAGCGCAAATCCGATAGCACCTGTCTCCCCCACCGCTTGTCCTAATGTGGGCCAAGGCGCTTGTTTTTTGGTCTGATTAGCCTGTGGCGTGGCAATCAACCGCCCCGCTATAGCCTCCTTCATGGTTTTAGCAATGGTAGGATTGTACAGCGTTTTGAAGGCCACTGGTTTGGCCTTGCTGGCCACCAATGGCTTGGTAGTTTTGTACACAATAGGCTTGCCCTGCTTACTCATTCCAGCTACCAATGCCGTGCCTTTCGGATGGGTCGAATTGCTGTGCTCTTGCTTCAATTGAAAGTGCACGGCTACCTGATCGGGTACAAAAGCGGCAGGTGTTTGGGCGAGCACTTTTTTATAATAAAAATCTAAGTGGGCTTGCCCAAAGCCATTCAGTAGTTGTTGCGTCTCTTCCATCATGGCGCGGGTAGCTAGCAGGAGCGCAGCTTGTGGGCTGTGGTTGGCCTGTTGGAGGGATTGCTCCAAAAAGACGGTGCTATCTTTAGAGAATAAATAGGCTGTGCCGTAAAGGCTCTCAAAAAGTAGTACTAAAAAACTTTCGAATCCTCTGTAATCAGCAAAAGAAATACCAAGCGATTCTAACACTTGGGGAGTCTTGTCTTCTTGACTGATGGCAGGCCAGGCCAGCATTTTATCCAGGTAGAACTGCGTTTTATTGGCTGTAGCCTCCACATTTTTTTGCGCCAAGCGATTCGGACTCTGGTTAAAGCGGAAGAACATTTGCTTGTAGCAATACCCTAGGTAGCGAGCGCCTTTCCAAATATTGGCACTAAACAATTCCAAAGCGGTCTGTTCTACGATACTGTTGGAATCGTGCTTGTTCGCTTCCCGTTCGATCTTGCCGTACCAACGATATAGCAAGGTACTGATGTCCAAATTGAGCAAAAAAAGCTGCACCAAGAGGCGCTCTTTCTCACTCGTTAGCATCGCTTTCTGGCATTGGCTCAGCAGCATATTAAACTGATCGGCATAGCGCTGAATATCTACTCGACCAATACTGGCCAGTAAAAAAGCCAAGTCGCCCTGAAAGAAGCGCTGCCAAGTGCCATTCGGCATTCCGTTGACGTCCCAGAATGGGAGGAGGCCCGAAAAATCGGTGATAAAGTTTAAGAAATCGGCATTCGTCTTTTCATCAATGCGCACAAAATCGGGGGATAGGGCTGCGTTGTGCCGATCCGCTTGCTTGGTGCCATTAGAGAAATAAAACGAATGGTTCATATCATAAAATTCCTGATAGTAAAGTGCCTTCCTCCATAAAGAAGGGGTAGACGACATTATAGCGGGTATTAACTTTCAAAATCATAAAGTCGAGCTGGATAAATACTTTTCCTTCTGCTTTTTGACTGGTGTCAATACTGGTTTTTTGGAGGACACTCCTCGGTTCATAATCTTCTATTGCTTCCTTGATGAGCTGCTCTATCATAGTTTGCTGCGTACGCGATAAATTCTGGAATAGCATATTGGGTAAATCCAAGCCATAGTCCAGATTTAGGACACGCTCGCCCGGTTGGGTTGAGAATAGGACATGCAAGCTCTGCTTAATGTCTTCTAGCCCTGTCACCATCTCCGCCCGCTCGTTGATGGGGTCAAAACTGGGGGGAAATGCCCAGCCTTTGCCAATGATTTCATCACTTAGCCTACTCACCGATGATCACATTTGGAATACCTACCAATACGGTTCCTCCATGTGCCGTTTCGGAGCCTAAAAAGGCGGCGGGTAGGCCTTCGATCAGGACCGTGGCGGAGCCGGAGACAATGGTGTCGGGTGGCCCAACGCAGACAAGCATGTCCGTGACGCGGGCGGCGGGCATGCCGCTAATGAGTACGGTGGGTGCGCCGGGGCCTACTATGGGGCCGCCTACGTGGGGTACGATGCCGGTGACCATGGGGCATTCGTGAAAACAGAGTAAGGTTGCTGCTGGTGGCATTTTTTTTAGTTTAGGAGTTTAGGAGTTTAGGAGTTTAGGAGTTTAGGAGTTTGAGGGTTTTGGGGTTTTGGATTATGAGTTTTGGAGTTTTAATTTATCATTATCATGGCGCCGGTTAGGGATAGTTCGCCTTCGGCGGAGAGGGTTGCTTCGGCTCCGCCGGAGGCGGCGAGGGAGGCTTCTCCGGAGATACTGACATCTAGGCCGGATAGGCTGAGGCTGGCTTCTGCGGAAACGGTGGCGGTGGCTTCGGAGGAGACCGTTACGCCTGCGGTGCCGGAGATGCTGACTTGGCCATCGGCGGTGATGCTGATATCGGAGGGGCTTTGCATGGTGATACCGCTGGAATTGAGTTGTATTTGGTTGCTATTTTGGTCGGTGATGGTGATGCCTTGATCTTGGTCGGTGAAGACCATTTGATTGCCGCCGGGGGTTTTTAGGGTTAGGACTTTATTTTCGTCGTCAAATTCTATCGTGAGTTGGCTTTTGGTGACGATGGCTTTTTTGGGGTTTTCTTCTGTTGGATCGTAGGCGGGCGCGCGTTGGCTGCTGTAGAGGCTGCCTAGTATTATGGGAAAACGAGGATCTTCATTGAGAAAGCCGAGTACGACTTCGTCGTCGACTTCTGGCATGAAGAATTGGCCAGCGCCGGAGGTGGCGTATGGCTGCACCCATCGTGCCCAAATCGTGCCGTCGCCAGTGGAAGATTTAAACATGGGGACATTGACTTGTACGCGCGTTTCGCCAGCGGGGTCTTCGTAGATTTGCTGGACGGTGCCGTTTTGTAGGCCTCGAATGCCTGGTAGCAGAGCTGAAGTGGGGGCGGCGGTAATATCATGGGATTGGGCAAACCAATTGGGATCAAGCCCGATTTGTACGGTGCTGAACCACATGCCAGAATCTATCTCATGGCGCACGCCCGATACAAAAGCGCTACCGTTGAAACGGTCGCCCATCCCATCAATTTTCACTATGGTGTTAGGCTTTAAGTCTGCACTGCCTTCGACCTTTATTTCGCCACGAATTTTAGCTAAGCGTGACTTGAGCAAGCGGCTATCGGCCCAGGTCTTGAGGGCGCTGGAATCGACTTCTCCGGTAGTTTGTAGACCAACTGTGGAGGGGCTTGTTATTGCTGCTAAATCGCTACCTGCTATATTTCCTTGATCGGGTACAGAAGGATCACTAGCGTCGGAGGAGATGGCAGCTTGCGTTTTGTAGTCCCAAGCTTGTGCTTGTACGGCAGCGAATTGAGTGCGCGCATCCATTTTGGTATTAAAAGAGTAGATATTATCGCCAAAGGTGAACGTAGCTACTGGGCTACCATCTACTTTGGGCACATCTACCGTTACGCCATTTTCTTCGGTTAGCACAATCATACCGTTGACCTCTGCACGAGCAACCAAAAAATCCCAATCGGTGGAGTAATACTGTACAATCTGTGGATAGGTATTGGAGGTACTTTTTACATTTGCCGAAAGGCCATTATTGCTGATCAAAGTCGATAGCACATCACTATCGGTACTATCGGTGAAGGTGGCATTTTTGGCTCCAATGGTCATTTTTACGGACTTGTCCTTGCATTCTACCACCAAGGCTGGGCCCTTTCTCATAGTTGCATTTAAGGCCATACCTGTGATAATGCCTTTGAAAATAGTAGTAGTAGTCAGTCCAAAACCAGCTTGTATTTCAATTTCTTGCCCTGGCTTAAAATCATCTGTGCTACTAATCGGAAAATCTTGCTTAGCGGGCGAGCCATCCACTACCGTGATCTGTGCGCCTGCAATACGATTGACTTCTGATTGCACCCGAACAGTTTGGATGGCATATTCATCATTGATCTCGGAACCGGCGACCAATATTTTGATGGAAACTATTGATTGATTGTTGGAATCTGCCATAAGGTAATCGGTTTACGTTATTTATTCTTTATCGGGGGGAATAATAGCTCTTTTCCTGGTTTTATGCGGCGAAAATGATTGAGGTTATTGCTTTTTGCTACCTGAATAAAGTAGTTGGGGCTTTCGTAAATCGCATCACATAGGGCAGGCAAGCGATCGCCCGCTCGTACGGTTTCTACATGCGTCATATCTGGCGAACTCGTCTTTTTATCGGTCTCTTGCTTCTTTTTAGGAAGGGAGCTCGAAAACGTAACATCTGCCTCTGCGCGCAAGGCCGTACCGTCTGATTTGAATAGTTTGTAGGTGACATTCAATTTAATCAGTACGCCTGTAAAAGAGAAATCGCCCCAAGTCAGCTTTAAATAATACGGCTCATGTACCTTCCCCTGATAGTCAGTTGCTATTGCTTTAAAGGCATTGATCTGTTCTTTTACCGTTTTTATCTTTTTCCCCTCATACAGATTGGTGGGGCCAGTGGTAATCAATCCCGTCCCATCAAAAATTAGCTTAAAGCTTACTCGCTCTGCTGGAATTTGCATAAAGCGTAGATTAGCTCCGGGGCTGCCCAGTGGTTGCCGCTTATTGTATTTTATCTCCGTTTCTCGCTGAAAGGATTCCGGATTAATAAGCACTTTAAACGAGCCTTTTTCGACGGGCTTTCCTTTTTTCTTTTTGGCGTAGCCTGTAATGGTCAATTTGTTGTCCGTTGCCATACCCTCTAACGTTCAAAGCGTTGCTCCAATAACTCTTCTACCAGCGTGCTCAACTCTTCCAGCAGCTCTTGCCTGATTTGCTCGATCAGCTCTTCATCCAGTGCTCGCCCTTTGGAGGCATGCGGGTTGGCGTGTTCCAATTGGGTTCGGATCACTACTTCTCGTATTTCTATAGGCATAGGTGTTGGGTTATTTTAGAGCATGCCCTTACTTGCGTTTACTCCCTTTGATTTCAAAATAATCATATGCCAACTCTAGCGATTCAATCGCCACTTCATTAGACATGGAATCCAAACCAGTAGCTTCCCATTTTACGGGCCACACATTATGCAGCACCCACGACATCAAGGCCTTAGGGCTTCCACTTTTCTGGTTGAACTGATCCAGTAACTCGATAGTCACCTGCGTAGGCTGAAACTCAAAATCATTGATCGCTTTCTCTATCCATCGGCGTAGCTTCGAATTCGCAACCAAGCCCCGCTTGAGCATCAAGTTGGGGTACTTGGCAGCAGTAGGTAACTTGTGCCGATAGGCATTTAAACCTCCTTCCGTTACTTCCTCCGGACTGGATTCAACGCTCAAGCCACTTACTTCTTTGAAGCTCGTATCGATGAACGTTCCT
>JBCCRH010000172.1:0-11611 GCA_039208045.1 Bacteroidota bacterium | reverse complement strand
ATCGATGAATATGGCCTTCCGGTGCGTTACAACTGGGCCTCCGAATATCGGGGGCGCGCGAAGGTGGTGTATGGGCACACACCCGTGCCAGCAGCCGAATGGCTCAACCGCACGATTGATATTGATACGGGCTGTGTGTTTGGTGGGAAGCTGACGGCCTTGCGCTACCCAGAGGAAGAACTCGTATCGGTACCCGCTAAGCAAGTGTACTACGAGCCTGCAAAACCATTGATACCAGAAGTAGAAACGGGCTTGACCCATCAGCAGGAGAATGATGATTTGCTGCATATTGAAGATGTGATTGGCAAGCGTATCGTACAGACGCGCTTGCGCAATAATTTGACTATTAGCGCCGAGCATAGTGCGGCTGCTTTAGAGGTGATGAGTCGTTTTGCCATCCACCCGAAGTGGTTGATGTATCTGCCACCTACGATGTCGCCTGGTGATACGAGTGAGTTGGAAGGCTATTTAGAGCATCCTAATGAGGCCCTGAATTATTACCGAAAGCAGGGAATCAAGCAGGTGATCTGCGAAGAAAAGCATATGGGATCGCGGGCGATTCTGGTCTTGTGCAAGGATGCTAGTGTGAGCCAAGCCCGATTTGGTATTACCTCCGGCAAATTAGGCGTATGCTACACCCGCACGGGCCGCAATTTCTTTAAGGATAGCACACTGGAGCAGGCATTTATCGAAAGAGTGGTCAAAGCCTTGGGGACCGCTCAATTCTGGGAGCGCTTTGGTACGGACTGGGTGTGCTTGGATGCTGAGCTGATGCCCTGGTCGGCCAAGGCACAGGCCTTGCTGAAGGAGCAATACGCGGCAGTAGGGGCGGCAGGTACCCATGCCTTAGCGGCGGTAGAAGGTGCCTTTCGGCAAATGGCAACGCGAAAGGTGGAGGGCGTAGCAGCACTACAAGCGCGGTTTCAGCAGAAGTATCAAGCCATTGGCCGCTTCCGGGAGTCGTACCGAGCCTACTGCTGGGAAGTGACGCAGCTGGAGGATTACCAATTAGCTCCCTTCCATATTCTGGCTACCGAAATGCAAGTCCATACTCATCAGTCACACCGCTGGCATATGGAGGAAATTCACCGAATCTGCGCTGCGGATCCAAGATTGCTAAAGGCTACGGCCTATCAGATAGCTGATTTGGAGGATGCAGAAAGCTGCGCAGCGGCAGTGCAGTGGTGGTTGCGCCTTACAGCAAATGGTGGGGAGGGTATGGTGGTGAAACCAGCGGATTTTATTGCCTATGGTAAAAAAGGGCTGATCCAGCCTGCGGTGAAATGCCGGGGCAAGGAATACTTGCGTATCATTTATGGCCCTGATTATGATGCGCCGGAAAACTTGAAGCGCTTGCGGCAGCGGGGATTGGGGAGTAAGCGGAGCTTAGCGTTGCGTGAATTTGCACTGAGTGTGGAGAGCTTGGAGCGCTTTGTGCGCAAAGAGCCGCTTCGGCGGGTGCATGAAGCGGTGTTTGGAGTATTGGCGTTGGAGAGTGAGCCGGTGGATCCTAGGTTGTAGGAAAGGAGGGGGGCTTGGATCAACCTCGCGGATTTCAAATCCGCTGAGCGCGGGCTAAGTGAGCGCGGGCTAAGCTTTTTCTATAAAGCCAGGCCCGCGCCTAGTGGATTTGCAATCCGCGAGGTGTCTTTCTTTTCATCATCGGAGTAGCGTGACGTCGCCAGTAAGAACGAATTCTTCACTCTCGGGCAGCGCTCGATAAATGACTTGATAGAAGTACACATCTACGGGGGCGTCATTTCCATCTTTGGTACCATCCCATCCCTGGGTAGGATTTTCATTGTCGTAGACCAGTGTGCCCCAGCGATTCCAGATTTTGAATTCTAAAATTTGCACGTCTGCTCCTTCCAATGAGCCAATCACTTCATCTGATACTACATTGAAGAAATCATTCGTACCATCATTATTGGGAGTGAACACATTTGGAGCTAATACTTGTGCACAAGCTTCTATCGGCAGCATTATTGTGGTATCACCAACGCACCCATTGGCACCTACTACCTCAACCGTAAAGAAAGCAGGGGGTAGTGGATCAGATATGGGCATTTCATTTAGTGGCCTTATTTGATCTACACTAAATACTGTTGAATCCACGCCATCAACCAAAGCATCATTATAAAACCAAGTATAGCTCTGTACTTCAAACGGAGGATTCAGCGTGGCCATCAGAGAAATGGAGTCATTTAAGCAGAAGGTATCCTGCTCTGGGCTAATGCTAATTCCTATTCCCTGAATCTCATCTATTACAATAGCCTGTGTAAGCTCATCCGTACAACCTTCAGGAGAAGTAGCTACTAGTGTCACATTATAGGTATCTTCTTCATCAAACTGAAGTACAGGATTTACTTCTGCTGAAGTTTGCCCATTATCAAAATCCCATTCAAAGCTGTTAGCCCCTTGACTTAGATTAGTAAACTGAACATCTACATCTGCACAGGCACTAGCATCAGCGCTAAAGTCAGCGATGACCGTTTGCAGGGTAACTACAGTATCTATAGTCGTTACACACTGGCCACTAGTTCCAGTAAGTTGCAAGCGGATTGGTATCGTTTGTAGACCTGCTACTGCTGACATATCAAAAGGGTATATTAACGGATTCTCATCCTCTATGAAGTCCCCTTGAATATCCCATACGAACTGTTCTACATCAGAATCATTAATTAGTTCTAGAACAACTTCGTCCCCAAGACAAATCAAATCGTCGCTTATTGATATATCTCCATCTGGGCCTAGTACTTCAATTTGTCTAGTAATCGAATCCATACAACCAAATGGAGTACTTACGGTGAGTTCTACATCAAAGACTCCCTTATCAAAAGTAATTGTTGGGTTTTGCGCGATTGAAAGCGGACTCCCATTATCAAAGTTCCAGCTATAGGTAAGCGGGAAGTTGGAACTACTCTGATCCGTGAAAACAATTTGTCCATCACTCAAACAGATGATATCTTGGTCTTCTTTATCATAACTAAATGCAGCCTCCGGAAAGTCTTGTACCCTCACCTGCACCACTGCTTCTCCAGAGCAGCCCGAGGCGATCTCCGTATAATCGAGCGTAACGGGGAAGTCACCTTCCATGTCAAAGGTTTCGCTTACGCTAATACCTGTGTCGGTGTTTCCATTGCCAAAGTCCCAAGCAAATGATAAATTAGAGCCGCCAGCAGTAAAGTCGATTCCAGTGAATTCAACTTCGGTACCTACACAAATGGCTAAGCTAGGATTTGCTAAAATGGCGCTAATGGGGCGATAGACCGTAATAAACTGCTCAGAAGTCGCTGGGCAACCTACCTCATCAGTTACAGTAAGCGTTACCGCAATACTATCTCCGGCAGGGATAATATCCGTGAAAATATGAGAAGGATTTTGAGCAGTAGAACCAAAGCTCCACATCCATTCGACAATAGTCGTATCAGCAGTGCTTTGATCGGTAAAATTGACCGGCACCGTACCATTGGTACATATAAAATCGTCGTCTAACTCAAAATCAGAAGTAATGTCGAAGAGGCGGACATCAATGGCAGTGGTATCAAAACATCCATTAACATCCTCCACTACCAGAGTAACCGTTTCATCTCCACTTTGCCCAAATACAAAGGAGGTGATGGTATCTTGTGTGGTGATTGGGCGGCCATTTCTGTCAAAGAACCAATTGAAGCCCTTCCAGCAAGTCGCATCGACATCCTCAGATAGGGTCGCATCTAAGTCATACTCCTGGCCAACACAAAGGATCGTATCTAATTCGAATTCAGCTTGCAAGTCCCTGATACATACCAAGGCACTATCCACCGAAGCAGGACAACCCGTACCAGGATTTTCTGCCGTTAGCGTTACCATATAATTACCTGTGGTATCGTAGGTGTGAATCAAATCAGCGAGATTACTGGTGGTGGTATCTCCAAAATCCCAAGTCAAAATGGTAGCCTCAATACTCGAATCACGGAAGGTGACATCAAAAGGATTTTCACAATCAATCTCGTAGTCTAAGCGAGCAATCGGGCCATTGACTGTGATGAGGTCTTCTCTGGTAAGTTCGGACAAGCAGCCATTGTATTCTGCAATCAGTGTCACGTCCATTGGGCCGGTTTCTGTTCCAAATGCCCATTCTAGCTCTGGTTCTTGATAGCAATGATGCGAGCGGCCATTATCGGTCTGGAAGTGCCAGGCATCAACATTATCGGGTGGGGTGAGGTTGGTAAAACTCACGGTGTCGCCCGGGCATATATTGGTGGCGCTTACCGCAAAGTCGAGGTTTATTTCCTCGCCCACTTCAATGAGTATCGCGTAGGAAGTATCTAAGCAACCTCCTTCATTTTCAATATTTAGGATCACTTCGTACTCACCCGGATCGTTGAAAGTATAGGAGTGTGTATCGTCATTCGTAAACACAGCCGTATTGCCATCGCCATAGTCGTATTCGTAGCGAATAATTTGTTCGTTGGACGTACTGCTATCAGAAAACATAACGGTGAGGGGCGCGCAGCCATCCACTACATCAGGCATGAAAAGCGCATTGGGTAAGTGAATGGTATCCACTTGAAATGAGGTATCGACACAACCAGAGGGATTGGTGACCACCAAGAAGGTAGTATCAAAGATGCGGCCATTTTCTCCAAAGGTAGTGGTGTCGAGATTGACAAAAGTATAGGAGGTATCGGAAGCAGCGGCAGTATTTCCATCATAAAAAATCCACTCCCACATAATCGGCTCATCGGAGAGCGAGGTATAGTTGATTTCGAATGGTTCGGAGCAGCTGTAGGAAGGATCAGATACGAAAGAGGCATCGGCCTCATCTACAAAAACAGTGATCGTCGTATCACCTGTACAGGCGCCATCAAAAGTAGTGACAGATAGCGTAATGTCCACTTCTCCCTCTTGGTCGAATATAACAATGGGATTGGCTACATTAGAAAAAGAAGGATCTGCTGTTGGGCCAAATTGCCAGCTGTACAAGCCTATTGCTGAAGTATTGATTATCTCAATTTCGGTATTGATACAGATGGTATCTGGTATATCAAAGTTGGCTAGTGGATCGCCAATGCTGATTACGCGTGTGAAGGTATTCACACAGCCATTGTCCTCGGTAGCGGTGAGCGTAACGGTAAACTGCCCTTCGGACGTGTAAGTTTGTGGAGGAGGGTTTTGCGCGGTAGAGGTATTGCCATTCCCAAAATCCCAAGCATAGCTAACGGTACTATTATCACCTACGACGGTCGTATTACCGAAAGAAACAGTAAGGGGTGCTTCACAAGCGGAATTTGGTGCAGCAGTGAAAGCCGTTTGCGGCGCACTACTTACATCAATCAGGCTAGGAACGTTAACGGTGATCCCACAATTTTCCTGTACTGCTTCTAGCTGTAGGCCAATATCGAAAATACCATTGGTATTATAAATATGCGTTACTGGGTTTCCAGTAGATGAATTACCATCGCCAAAAGTCCAGTTGAGTGCTGTGACATCAATAGCTGGGTCAATAGTAGACTCATCGGTAAAGGTAACCGCAAAAGGGGTACATCCTCTAAGGGTATCCGCAGCAAAGGAAAGCTCTGGTTTGGGATATACGGTGATCGTGACTGTCCCCGCTACGGGCTGGCCCTGCCCTTCACTAAATTCTACTTCGTAGACACCTGGATTGGTATAAATAGTAGAAGGCTCAGCATTGCTAGAGGTACTTCCATTTTTAAAATCCCAAAAGAAGGCCGTTGAGCCTGCGGGAGGGGTGAAATTTACCGTAAGGTCTACACAGCCTTCAATAGGTGAAGCCGTTTGCCCAAGTAGGGAGAAATAGGAGAATAGCGCCAATACTGGCAACAGAAAGAGCGATTTTCTTTGCATCATAGAGATGGGATTGTTTCTTATCATAGCTATGCAACAAGTGAGTCTAATTTGCAAACGCTAGTCTAAGCTTTTTATCGTTTCTTGCAAAAGAAGGCCGATGAAAAAAACGTCTGCTTTCCGCCAAGTTAAGCAAAAATGAAAAGTCCAACCCTAATTTCTTAGCGCATTTCTATATATTGCAACTATCATCTATTTTTACACGACCAAAAACTAGCCGTCGTTCATTATGAAAACATTCGTTGCAACCGTATTCGCTCTCGTGATTAGCACCACTTTCCTTCTAGGCCAGCAGCTCCAAACGAAGCAGGCACCTCTGCCTTGCCTCAATAAAAAATTTAGCATTGTAGTCCACATTGTCAAAGATTCCTTGGGCAATACCAATGTTGATTTGGCACAGATAGAGAATAGTATTGATACGCTGAATGTCTACTTTGAGCCCATTTGTGTGTCTTTTGAGGTTTGTGATGTCCGCGAAATAGATAATTTTCGCTACGATTTTTTGAGAAATCAAAATGAGTGGTCTGAACTACAAGTCCAGTATCACGAAAAAAGCAGAATTAACCTCTTTTTTGTTGAAGACATCGCTTTCGAGCCTTTTGCTTGCGGATTTGCGACGCCTTCAGGAATTAATATCTTAGACGAAGGGGGGATTTTGATCAAAAAGAATCCCGCTTGTTTCTTTCCTGGAAATACGGCTATCCCACATGAGATGGGGCATTACTTTGGCCTCTTAGACACCTACGAAGGCAATGGAATCGAGCTGGTAGATGGCTCTAACTGCGAAACAGAAGGTGACCAAATCTGCGATACGCCTGCTGACCCCTATACGGAAGGGCAGCTTCTGGAAATTTACATTGATGTAAGCCTAGGCTGCCGCTTTATTTACACTGTCCCTGATGCGAATGGACAAAACTATATCCCCCATGTAGGTAATATCATGTCTTTTTACCCGAATTCTTGCCACTGTGGTTTTACGTACGGCCAGTATGTGCGTATGGCGAATACTTGTTTGAGTGGGGAGGGGAGGATGTGGTGATTGAGGGGTTTTGGGGTTTTGGGGTTTGGGAGTTTAAGAGTTTTGGATGATGGGTGACGGGTTTTGGATTGGTTGAGGATTTTGGGAGTTGTGTTAGTGTTTGATGAAGCTTTTACTGCTGATTGTGTTATTTCCAGTTCCATATTGTAGGATGTAGGTTCCAGCTTTCAGATGGTTGACAGGGATGATGTGGGTGATTTCATCTATTGCTCCAATATTTTGGTAGGTGGCTATTAGTTGTCCTTGCATGTTCAGCATGCGGAGCCATCGTTGCTGTTTTGAGGTAGCGTTATTTTCTTTAACAAAAACATACAATTGGTCTTGTGCTGGGTTGGGGTAGAGTAGCATCGTTGCCAGCTCGGTAGTGGGTGCTGTGGTAGAGGTTGGGAGCTGGCATCCTGGGACTAAGCAGCCATGTTTATCAACTTTTAGTAGCCAGGCTTGCTGGCGCTGTGTGGTTAAGGAGGCGTCTTTTACTTGGCCGCATAGTACAAATCCACCATCGGGAGTTTCTTCAATATCGTAAAGAAAATGATCAAAGCGGCCGATTTCTTCGATGTAGTTAAGTCGCCGCGTCCAGAGGCTATCTCCATTTGGGGCCACTTTAACGATTAGCCCATGTACATCACTTGCTGGCACGCCAATTGGATCGGTAATATCAAAATACATCTGTAGATATTGCCCCACTGCCACGAAGCCACTTTCATCAGAAAGCGCAATAACCTCATTCAATTTATTATCTAGGCTCCTAAAATTAGATGGGTAGAAATCGGTCTCCCATTCAAGTTGACGCTGCGCATTGATCTTAAAAATAGTCATATTCACCCAACTCACATTATCCACATTTGGGTTTACGTATATGTGTTTTCCTTTTCCACTTGCACCAATAACTCCTCCATCGCCAGAGGAAACAAGAGCGTGAACCGCATCCCATAATTCATTGGGGGGCGATTTCCATTCCCAGCCCTGATGACCGATATCATTTACTTTAAATACAATAGCTCGATATTTTTGATTTTGAGTAAATAAATTATTGTCTGTTTGTGAGCCACCAACAAGGTAGTTATCCTCATCTAGGTAAGCTAAAGAGGTTGGGATTTCTCGTAATTCAGGATCTCCCCAAACCCTTCTCCAAATAATATTGCCATCAATATCAAGCTTTGCAACCCCCATTCCTTCTGCATTTCCTTGTTGTGGATCATCTTCCCAGGCAATATGTAACAGCTCATTTTCATTAACTCTAATGAGTCCCTGTGATCTAATAAAGCTCTGACCGTCAAATAAGTTACGTATTTTTTTGGCCCATAGTAAGTCACCATTCGAGGCGTATCGTATTACCAATGCATTTCTTGTACTGTCAAGGCCCGTACCATTTACAACAAATCCAGCTTCTCCAAGATCAACTAAATCTCCAAGCCATGTCGTATAATCTTCTTGTTCACTAGACAACAACGTATTCCAATTCACACTCCCGTCTAGGTTAATATTCGCAAGTAGTGCTCCTTCTGTTGGAATAGCTAGTGTATCAATTACTACTGCACTAACATAATAGCTGCTATCCGTTACGGCAATAGAATTCGCAACGGACGCAGATAAGGAAAAGTGGTAACGCTCATTGAGGCTTTGACTCAAAGCGATGAGCGGGCAGGATATAATAAAGTAAAAAATGGTCAGCCTGAGTGTATTCATAGAAGGTATAAGCCCCATTCTCTTTTTTTGCCACATAAGCGAATAAAAAATGTATCCCAAGGAAATACTGCAAATAGGTAATATAGTGCGAACCACAACAATCAATTGATGCTTAAAGAATTATCTTAAAGATACTTCTAATAATTGAATAATATTAAAGATCAAAACCAATGAAAAAATTAACCTACTTCACGAGTCTTCTCCTCCTCTTGCTACTCAGCTGTGAAAAAGATTTTTTCTCTTTGACGGGAGAAGTGACGATCCGTGGGCGTGTATTTGAATCGGGCACTACTATTCCTGTAGCTAACGCCTTAGTGGGATTATTTGAATCTAGTGGCGAGTTTTTTGGAGGTAAAAGTGAGATTTCCACTATTCGAACGGATGAAGAGGGGCGTTATGAATTTACCTTTGAAAAGCAGCGAGGGCGTAGTTACCGTTTAAAAGCGGAAGCAGCTGGCTATTATGGATTAGAAGGGTCAGATCCTGTGGTACAAGATTTTGAGCTTGATTTGTTTTTGATTGCGGACGGATACATATTAATCCAAGTGGAAAACATACCCCCTCAGAATGTACTGGATAGAATCTCCATAAATCTAATTGATTGTATTCCAACATTTACTTCTTTTGTTGGAGATGATGTGAAAGAAAACGTAATCTGTACGTTTCGTGGAAATAGAGAAAATAGAGTTGGATGGATAATAGAACCTCAAGGAGAAGACAAAGCTGGATATGACACACTTATGTATTTTCCTGCACATGATACTATAAGATTGACGATCCAATATTGATACTTTATACAGAGTTGCCCAGTGACCTTGGTGTTAGCAATGTACGCTCGATTAAACAAGACTATGAAAAAGATAACTTATCTATCCAGTCTCCTACTGCTATTGCTACTCAGCTGTGAAAAAGATTTTTTCTCTTTGACGGGAGAAGTGACGATCCGTGGGCGTGTATTTGAATCGGGCACTACTATTCCTGTAGCTAACGCCTTAGTAGGGTTATTTGAATCTAGCGGGGAGTTTTTTGGAGGTAAAAGTGAGATTGCCACTATTCGAACGGATGAGGAGGGGCGCTATGAATTTACCTTTGAAAAGCAACGAGGGCGTAGTTACCGTTTAAAAGCGGAAGCAGCTGGCTATTATGGATTAGAAGGGTCAGATACTGTGGTACAAGATTTTGAGCTTGATTTGTTTTTGACTCCGAATGCATATTTGTTGATAGAGGTGGAGAATGTACCGCCTCAATACGGACAAGACCGAATAGCAGTTAATGGAGTAACATGTACTCCTACTTACACTGCATTTGTAGGAGCTGAAGTGAAGGCAACTATATTTTGTGATTTCGAAGGAAATGCTGATCAGCAACTAACATGGTTTATTACACAGAATGGCGGTGAAAAAATTTTATATGACACTACTCTATTTCTACCAGCACACGATACAACAATCTTAAACATAAAATACTAAAAACACATCAAATGAAACGAGTATTTTTCTATTTCTTCATGCTCTTACTTTGCAGTAGCTCCTGTACAAAGTCAGAAGGCCCCCTCCTAAGTATTCCTGATACCCAAGAGGATACTACAAGCCTGGTAATTTGGCAAATCCCTCTAGAACTAGACAGTGCCGAGTATCTAAGTATTGACGTTCAATTGCTAGATAATGGGGTATTAGCCAGCCGGCGAGCTGTAGCTTATAGTCAGATGGAAGCTTTATTTATGGTAGATAAGAATACTGGCTCAAGGCTTTGGCAGTGGGATAACTATATGAATTCTTCATCTTCACAGAGAATAGCTGATTATGATATAATTGAAAATGTCATTGTTCTAAATTCAAATAGAGACAGTTATGGCGTAAGTAAAGATGATGGTTCGACTGTCTGGTCTGCAGTGAATAATGAAGGCGATCCGAGAATTTCCACTTTTGAAAATCTGGTTTTCCATCCTTACTCTTATGGAAGTGCTCCAAGAAGTCACAAAGCTTCTATCGCGGTTTGTGATGCAAAATTGGGAAACTGGGAAGAGAAAGTAACTTTCCTTAAAGAAGGAGATTACGAGGTAACCTGTAAGGTACCTGCAGCGTACAGGAATGAAAATGGGGATATTATCCTTATTTTTAACGTGAGTAGATTAAAGATTCCTGCTACTAGTGAAGTGGAGCTTTATGCTTTTAATATGACTCAGGATACATTTATTTGAGAAAAAAAGAATTTTAATGCAGTGGGAGCGGCTAATATTAAGCCACCGTTGATAGACGGAGACTATGTGTATCATGTGGGATTCAGAGAAATCTTTTGCATCAATAAGTATACGGGTGAAACGATCTGGCAATGGGGTTTTCCCGATTCTCCGTATGGTTTCTCTGATGATTTTTTGATTCATGAAGAGAAGTTTATCATCCCTCGGAGTAATGGAAATCTATACGCTATTCATAAGGGATTAGGGACTGTGATTTGGTCTATTGAAAACCACGAAGCAGGTTTTAGCTCAAATGATTTACGAGTCTACAATGAGATGCTATATTATGGCTCTGGTCGCTTGTACGTCATAGATATAAATGCTGGACAAGTGGTGCATGCCATTCGATCACCGAACCGTAGTAGTCGATTCCCTCATGCCCAATTTTTAAATGGAGTGGCTGTCGACCTAGAGCGTAAGCACATGTACACCACAGATGGTTATTTCTTGATGTGTATGCGACTATTGGAGTAATTTACCCCCAATAAAACTGCCCCAAGGCCAACTCTTTACCATCTCCCTGCCGAACTAATTTATTCAGAAAACCAGTATCAGCAAGCGCCACAACTTGGGCGTCTACCTGATCGCCAAGCTGCGCCTCTGCCCGGAAGAGGAAATCAGCACGCTTTAGCTGGCCGTGCTCTAGTACGTCTTGTGGGCAGGCTTCTAAGAGCCATTTTACATAAATCGTATTGTTGAGATGTTTATTGAAATCCAGATCATACCAGCGGACGAGGTAGGGGGGAGGGGGGAGGGAGGACGGCGGAGGGGAGGAGGCTAGGGGGATGGAGGAT
>JBCCRH010000171.1:0-11692 GCA_039208045.1 Bacteroidota bacterium | reverse complement strand
TAGGTGACAATATTGCCTACTAGTACCCCTAAGAAGATACCTACAACGCCCCCCATTAAGGAGATAACCACTGCTTCGCTCAAGAACTGTATGAGGATAGTTCTCCGATTTGCTCCAATGGCTTTGGAGATGCCGATTTCGCGGGTTCGCTCCGTTACCGAAACGAGCATAATGTTCATTAGACCAATGGCCGCACCGACTAAGGTAATCAGGCCGATACCAACAGCAGCAGCTCGGAAATAGACCGTATTTTCTTTGATAATACCTACTAGGCCATCACTTTTTTCAATTTCAAAGTCATTGGCCTCAGAGGCTTTCAGCCGACGTACGTTACGCAGTACTCCCGTAGCAGATTCAATAGCTTCATCAATTCGATTGGCATCTTCTACTGCTACTAAGAGATTGTAGTTGGTGTTTTGAGTGGCATAATATCGCTTGCCCGTTTGCAAGGGTACCAGAATACGCCGATCCTCGCTTTGGTTCATGGAAGAACCCTTCGACTTAATGACACCGACGACCTTCAGCTTCATATTGCCAGTAGAAATGAATTGGTTGAGTGCTTTTTCTGGCTTGCTATCGAATAAATTTTTGCAAACATCCCAACCAATAAGCGTAGAATAACTCCCCGAAAGGGCTTCTTTAGCACTAAAGTTCCTACCAATAGCTAGCTCAAATCCCTTAGCGTCCAGGTAGTTTTCGTCTATTCCAAATATCAGAAAATTGGGATTGGTTTTCTCTTCGCCATAGCGGATGGTTGCTGAGCCTGTACACCAAATGGAGACGGAAGTGCGCGCAGGAAATTTGTACTGCTCTTTAAAATCCATAGACTGCTTAATCGTGAATGGCTCCCCTCTTTTGGAACGGCGCCCCCCCTGATTACCAGAAATACCATCGCCCTTCGGATCTACATCAAAACTATTGGCTCCTAGATAGCTCAGATTGTCACTTAAGGAGTAAATGGCGCTGTCAATGGCCGTAAGAATACCGACCAAAGCCATAATCCCAAAAGCGATAATGAGTAGCGTAAGTACGGCTCGGAGAAGATTGGAGCGAACGGCACGGAAAGCGAGGAGTATATTTTCACCAAGATTCATAAGCTGATTTTTGCGAAAGCTAAAATAGTAGTCTGACCCAGAACGCTATATTTTGTTCGATCAACAAAGGAGGCCTCTAGATATAAGCCCTATCTTACCGCAAAAAAATGATAGCGGACGACCAATTGTTCATCCGACCAGCCCTTTTTGACCAGTTCCCTGAACTGGTTGCCGCAGAAAGCACTCGCTATGCCGGTAACCTAGGCTTGTATACAAGTGCTCCCCCTGAAACTATTATTGATAATAGGCAGCATTTTTTCACCCAATTCGGTATTCGACCTACCCAGGTAGCAGGCGCTCGTCAGGTACATGGCATAGCTGTGTATGTTGCACAGCAGGGAGGACAAGTGGAAGGCTATGACGCCCTCATCAGTAATCAAGCTGGTATTTTTGTGAGTATAAATGTGGCAGACTGCACCCCTGTTTTAGTATACGATCCTATTCAAGGAGCAGTAGCTGCCGTCCATGCTGGTTGGCGCGGTACGGTAGGGAAAATTGCGTATCAAGCAATCTTAGCTATGCAGGAACACTTTGGCACACGCCCCGCTGATTGCTTTGCTTATATTGGAACTTGTATTGACGAATGTGATTTTGAAGTAGACGAAGAGGTGGCTGCCTATTTTGATAATTCCTTCAAGAAATGGGACAAAAACCGGAAAAAATTCCTGATTGATTTAAAGAAAACTAATCTTTCTCAATTAACAGAGGCTGGATTGAATGTTAGTCGTATTGAAATTTCCCCCTATTCTACTGTTCAGCATAATGCTCATTTTTTCTCCCACCGATTTGAAAAGGGAAAAACGGGCCGTGCTTTAGCAATTATTGGCAGAAAATAAAAAGGTCAGCGCACGAAGCACTGACCCCAAAAATAAACACCTAAAACCCTATTAACTAACCTATTATCTTAAGATGAATCTCTTTTTCTTTATTGTTTTCGCTTTGGAAACGCTGAATGTTCTGATTTGTTTAGCCTGGATAAAATCTTAAAAAAATTTTTTGGTGACTTTAACAAGCATTTGACATTTTCGCCACAAATCACCTGCTTTTATCAAGTTACATCTATTTTTTCAACATATCTACTGCAAAAATGATTCCAAGCTATTCCCTGAAACGCAAAAATTCACGACTAAACACCAAAACAGTACTTTTGTTTTTTTGAATTTCTTATCTTATTGCAACACTAATGCCAAGTGCATTTAGCCGCAAAAGCGGCACAACAACCCATAAAACAAATGTCAAAATGGCGCTTCTTGAATAAAAACAAGTCATTTTGACACTCTTCACTAGCGCTGCACAAGTACAAATAGTTCAACAAAAACTTATAATAATGCAAAACATCGCCTTATTACTAAAGCAGCTCTTTCTGTGCGCCTTGCTCAGCTACCTCCCCTTTTATAATACTCAGTGTGGTAGCTGTACAAAGCGCACCCTAAGATTGGCATGTATATCTATCTCTTGATCTAGCTGATTCATCGACTGGTTGCCAATAAATACTTGAAAGCCGCTTTCGCGAAATGCGCGAAGTGCTGCGAAGCTACTTCGGGGGCCTTTTTGGCGCTGCAAAATAGCTGCTGCTTTTTTGGGTAGGTCATTGAAGCTAGCTACTTCCTGCGCCACTCGCTTTTTAATAAGTTCTCCAATAGTCAGTTTGGGGCGGGCTACTTCTACGTAGACTTCATTGAGTATTCGGCCTTCCGTACTTTCATCCTGAATGAGAATATAGTGCATTTGTCGTCAAATTATTAACACAAATATAATCAAATAGATGCATATTTGCAATGATTTAGTAACATACTAGGCTTGGGTGGGTGGATTTTGTAGTTAGAAACGCTTATATTTGTTTAACTGAAATCAACTTTTAAGTTTACTTTTAGACCTGATATTACAAACTGCTTACTGATGTACAGAAGCACATCCGCTGAGTACAGTCTACCTCTTACTTATTTTAAGCCAGATGGAAATAGTTGAAATCATTCGAGATAGCCTTTACTCAGTAAGGTATGACTCTGCTACTAGCGGTAGCTCTGAATTTGAGTACGTAATGGATCAATTTACAGACCCTATTTTCTTAGAAGAATTCTTCGAAGAACACCAATCGGATCTAAATAGTGGATTCTGGGGAAGTATCACGATAGAGGAGGCTATTTTGAAAACCAGAAAGGAAGCAATCCAGTTGGAGAGAAAACTTTTACAAATAGCAGAAAGTGGGAAAACAGACCGATATGAAACATTGTCAACGCTCTTCAAACCACTTAGAAACAACCCTATAAAGATAGAGAGATTTGAGAAAAATAAGGCAAAGGGAAATACTGCTAAGAGTTGGATTAGAATATACGCAATCAGAATTGATACTAACTTTTTTGTCATCACAGGAGGGAGCATAAAACTTACTCCTACTATGAACGAAAGAACTCACTTACTCAATGAATTAGATAAATTGGAAAATGTCAGGAAATTCCTCTTGAATGAGGATAACTACGACGATTCATACTTTTTTGAGCTAATTTAAAGTACATGAACCACATCATGAATAAGAATAAATTAAAAGAAAGAATAGCCCATAGTGCAAAAAAAAGCCATTGGATAGAAGGTGCTAGAAATAGAATAGCAGAAGATGGTTGGAGAGAGGTATCTTTTCTAATCGCATTGAAGATTTTGCGGTACATACGCGAAAATGAAATTACTCAGAAGGCAATTGCTCAAAATATGGGATGTTCCCCTCAGTTTTTAAACAAAATATTGAAAGGTCGAGAAAACCTTACATTAGAGACTATCTTTAAGCTTCAAGAAGCAACCGGTCTTAAACTTATTCAAATACCTTCTGAAGATAAGCAAGTTATGTACAAGGGCTTAGAAGATTACGCGGAGCTACAGAATGTTGTAAATGAACCAGACCCCTCAGAATAGATTTTGTATTCATACTTTTTTTCCCAAAAAATCCAAAATCTCCTCCACATACTTCCGATGGTTTGCGAGGCGAGGAACTTTGTTTTGCCCACCAAACTTCCCTTTCGACCGCATCCAGTTATGGAAAGTGCCTGGAGAGACAGGATGCAGTGTGAGCCGCTTGAGTGCAATATCTTTGAAGCGCTTGGCTTCATAGTCAGAATTAACTTTTTGGAGGTTGGTATCAAGCAATTCATTGAAATATTCTAAATTATCGGGGGCTTGCTCAAACTCAATAAGCCACTCATGCCCGCCCTTACCACTCCCCTCAAAATAGATAGGCGCTACTGTGTACTCTAAAACAGTAGAGTTAGTTGCCCGACAGGTCGCCGCCAAGGCTCTGTCTGTATTTTCCACCATCACTTCCTCACCAAAAGCATTTACAAAATGTTTTGTCCGGCCGGTTATCTTAATGCGGTAAGGATAAATGGAAGTAAATGTCACTGTATCTCCCAGCAAGTACCGCCATAAACCTGAATTAGTCGTAATGACCATTGCATAATTACGCCCTGGCTCCACCTCTTCCAAGGGCACTGCTTGCATGTTCGACTGCCCCCATTCCGACATTGGGATGAACTCGTAGTAGATGCCATTATTCAATAACAGCAACATATCATCCGATTGAAAATCATCCTGTACACCAAAGTACCCTTCCGAAGCATTATAAATCTCTTGATAGCTCACCTTATCAGATGGGAAAAATTCACTAAACTGTTTCCGATAAGGGGTAAAGCTCACCCCTCCGTGGATATACCCCTGGAAATTGGGCCATACCTCTAGCATGTGTTGCTTCCCAGTTAGCTCCAAAATCCGACGAAACAATACTACTGTCCAAGTCGGCACGCCGCCAATCATCACCATATTCTGCTCTTTAGCGCCAATTTGCGCTAAGCGCTCTACCTTTTCTTCCCAATTGTGTAGTAATGCCGTCTCAAAGTCTGGAGTGAAAAATGGACGTCCCACTTCTGGCATATGATGGATCATAATCGCAGAAACATCGCCATATTTGGTATGGGGATAGGGTTCAAAAGGGCTCAATGCCCCACCCATAATCATACTTTTGCATTCAAATTGCCGTGCGTCTTTGCGATTGTGGTAGAACAGGTTCATGGTATCCCAAGTCCCCTTAATGTGGCAAGATTTTAGATTCTGGCGCGTAACAGGAATGTACTTACTGCGATCACTAGTCGTACCCGATGACTTCGAGTACCAGCGCACTTGCCCATGCCAAAGCACATCTTTCTCCCCATACATCATTCGCTCAATATAAGGCTTAAACTGATCGTACTCTTGTATGGGAACTCGCGCCGCATATTGCGCCGGCGTCTTTATAGAACGGTAGTCGTATTTCTTGCCCCATTCTGTCTGTTTAGCAGATTGTAGGAGCTGCTTAAACCATCGAAATTGAACCTCATGTGGCTTATCCATGAATCGCTTGATACCATGGTATCGAAAGCGATAAAACCACTTAAATCCTTCATTAATCGATTTTCGCAACATAAGCAGAATGGGTTGGTAACCAAATATACGAAATTTGCTAGGCTACTATCCACTATTTTCTATCTACTGCTTACTTATTTTATCATAGCTCTTTCTTCAAAAACTGCCCCGTATAGCTCCCCTGCTGCTTTGCAACTTGCTCAGGCGTACCTGCGCACACCACTTGCCCGCCACGATGCCCCCCTTCGGGTCCCATATCGATAATATAGTCTGCCATTTTGATGACATCCATATTGTGCTCAATTACGACAATGGTATTCCCCTTGTCCACTAATTTGTTCAGCACCCCTAACAAATGCCGAATGTCTTCGAAATGAAGGCCTGTGGTTGGTTCGTCTAATATGTAGATGGTATTACCGGTATCGCGCTTAGAAAGCTCTTCAGCTAGCTTTACCCGCTGTGCTTCTCCACCCGAAAGGGTTGTAGCTTGTTGCCCCAGAGTAATATAGCCTAGACCTACATCATTTAGGGTTTTCAGCTTGCGATAAATATTAGGGATGGCTTTAAAAAATTCTGTAGCCTCTTCTACCGTCATATCCAGTACATCACTAATTGACTTGCCTTTGTACAAGATCTCCAAGGTTTCCCGATTATAACGCCTTCCCATACAGGTTTCGCAATCGACATATACATCAGGTAAGAAATTCATTTCAATTACCCGCTTCCCTGCACCTTGGCACACCTCACAGCGCCCTCCCTTCACGTTAAAAGAAAAACGCCCAGGCTTATACCCCCGAATCTTGGATTCTGGGAGTTCCGAGAATATTTTTCGAATATCCGTAAATACACCAGTATAAGTGGCAGGATTGGATCGCGGCGTACGACCAATAGGAGACTGGTCGATCTCAATGACTTTATCCACTAAGTCTAGCCCTTTTATCTTTTTATAGGCCAATGGGTCTTTTATACTCTTGTAAAAATGCTGCCGCAAAATAGGATAGAGCGTCTCATTGATCAGAGTAGATTTTCCACTGCCTGAAACACCAGTAATGCAACAGAAGGTACCTAGTGGAATTTTTATAGAAACACTCTTGAGGTTGTTGCCTGTTGCTCCAGTTAGCTCCAGCTTCTTACCACTTACCTTCCGCCGCTTCTTAGGCACTTCTATTTGCCGCTTGTCGCTCAAATAATCAGAAGTAACAGAGGTGCCATTTTCCAAAAAAGAACTTGGAATTCCCTCTCCGACAACTGCGCCGCCGTGCTTCCCTGCACCTGGCCCTAGGTCGATCAGGTAGTCTGAGGCGAGCATGATATCCTTATCGTGTTCTACTACTACTACCGTATTTCCAATGTCAGATAATTCTCTTAGCGCTTCGATTAGTTTTTGATTGTCCCGCTGGTGTAGGCCAATACTTGGCTCATCTAGGATGTAGGTAATCCCCGTCAGCTGAGAGCCGATTTGCGTTGCCAATCGAATGCGTTGCGACTCTCCACCGGAGAGCGTACGTGCAGGTCGATTCAAAGTCAGATAGTCTAGTCCTACATGCAGCAAAAAGCCAATGCGTAGTCGAATTTCTTTGATAATTTCTTTGGCAATCAATTGCTGCCGCTCGGGCAGTTGTGCTTCGATATTATCCATCCACTGGGCTAACTCTGCCAAATCCATCTCTGCTAGCTCGCCAATATTCTTACCCCCAACCTTAAAGTGTAGGGACTCTTGTTTTAGGCGAAAGCCGCCACATGCCGGGCAGGTATCGATCGTCATAAACTCCTCTGCCCACTTGCGGATTTTCTCCGAAGAAGAATTTTTATACCAACGCTCTAGCATTTTTAGTAAGCCCTCATAGGCTAGATTGTAGGAAAAATCATTTTTAGTGGAGCGAGCTTTGTACCGAAACGAACTATCACCACCATGAAGGATAGTGTTCAGTGCTTCCTCTGGAATCTTTTTGATAGGAGTAGAGAAAGTGAATTTATACTTTTTGGCTATGGCGCGTAATTGCTTAAACGTCATATTATCGCGTACATCTCCAAAGGGGACAATACCTGCATCATTGATAGACTTGTTATCGTCAGGTATCACCTTAGCCATATCCACTCTGTTAATCTTACCTAGTCCCTTACACTTAGGGCATGCCCCATAGGGCGAATTAAAAGAGAACGAATTTGGAGAAGGTTCTTCATAGGAAAGACCAGACTCTGGATCCATCAAGTGCTTACTAAAACCCTGCACCTCCTTGCCCTCTGCCTCCGAAATAAAGATCAGCCCATTACCCATTTTCAGGGCCACCTGCAAAGAAGAAGTGAGCCGATCGTAGCGCTCTTCCGATACTTTTATCCGATCAATCACCACCTCAATATCATGCACTTTATAGCGATCTACTTGCATGCCCGGCGTCAGATCAATCACAAAGCCATCTACGCGCACCTTTGTATACCCTTGCTTCCGTACCTGATCGAACAACTCCCGGTAATGCCCTTTTCGCCCTCGAACGAGGGGCGCCAGAATCAATATCTTTTTCCCCTCATAAGTGCTGATAATCTGATCTTTCATCTGCTCTTCCGTATACTTCACCATGCGCTTTCCCGTCTTAAAAGAGTAAGCCTCTCCTATTCTGGCAAAGAATAAACGCATGAAGTCATATACTTCTGTGATAGTCCCTACGGTAGAGCGAGGGTTGCGCCCAGTCGTTTTTTGTTCTATAGAAATGACGGGACTGAGGCCGGTAATTTTCTCCACATCAGGCCGCTCCATCTCTCCAATGAACTGGCGGGCATAGGCAGAAAAGGTTTCCATATAGCGGCGCTGGCCTTCTGCATAGATGGTGTCAAAAGCAAGTGAAGATTTGCCGCTTCCGCTAATACCGGTGATCACCACCAGTTTGTTGCGCGGAATTTGTAGACTAATGTCTTTGAGGTTATGTTCACGAGCACCGATCACCTCAATATAATCGGGCTCTACTACCGTTGCTTCGGTCTTTTCAAGCGTGTTCTCTGCCATCAATATTCCCTAAATTTGGAGTGTGTAATTTGCCAGTGTATAACGCCAAAATAGCCCGAGTTGTTGGGATTCTAGCACTAAAGCGCAAAAGTATACTGACGATTGAGTGGTCACGCTACTGCGCAACCACGTCAATGTCAGTATATACTGCACCAAAGTGGTTTGCTATATGGCAAACCACTTTGCGTCGTGTATACGCACTAATGATACAGAAATTGGAAAATAATGGGAGAATCAGTACTTTTCTTCTGCACCTTACGAAATGCTTCCAATGATTAACAAACTCCGAAAGCAGCGCTATCCTATCCCCGTCTCTGGCCTAGATGGCCTGATCTATTCCTTGAGTATTGGTGCATTCATTGCTTTCTTTTTGTGGTTTTTTGAGCCTTTTAATATCAAAAATAACGGCTATTCTGATGGGCAGATTCTTTTTTTTGGAGTAATCACATTTGCTGTTTTCGCAGTGGCACACAACCTGCTACCCAGTATTTTTCCCAATCTCTATCGAGAAGAACGCTGGACAGTATTCAAGCAAATTCTCTTCTACTTAGTGCTCTTGTTTTTTATTGCCACCCTCAATGGCATGTACATTAACTACCTAAAAGATCTTCCTTTTATTTGGGAAAACTATTTCTACATTATTATCAGAACTATACCACTAGGGGCCATTCCTATTAGTATTTATGTGCTACTATCATTTTATTGGAAATATTCAAAGATATACGAAAGTGCCAGTCTAATCAATGAAAGAGTGCCTCGCAAGCAGCAACTATCAGATACTCTTACTTACACCATCACTAGTCAGCTAAAAGGAGAGTCTTTTGAAGTGAATACAACAACGTTTCTTTATGCAAAGTCTAGTGGAAACTATATTGAGGTAGTAACAGAAGGGCACAAAGCAAGCGTTTATCGCATGAGTTTAATTCACTTAGAGCAACAGCTAGCCGACAATCCAAATTTGCTCCGATGTCATAGATCTTATCTGGTCAATATCCAAAAGGTGACCAAAACAACGGGTAATGCCCAAGGCTTAAAGTTGTGGTTTGGCGACGGCCCTACGTTTGCCCCAGCTTCACGAAAGTACATTGAAGCCATAAAGGCCCAGCTACAAACTTGATATTTATCCCATACCTTGCTGTTCAGCACAAATCCTTGTCACTCACCACAAATCCTTGTCATTCGTACCACATCGCTTTTAAATCCCAAGTCATCCCCTGACATTGGGAACATGAAGAAGAACCTACTACTACTATTTTTGCTCATCGGGGCACTATCAATGCTTCTTATGAGCACTCATTATTTCACTGTAGAAAACAGTGGAATCCTAGCGCGAAAAGCACTCAAAGATACGCTATGGTACAAAGCTAGCTTTTTGATGCATATCGCAGGAGGACTGATCGCCATTGCCCTAGGCCCGTTTATGTTTATCAATAAACTGCTGATTTGGAAGGTACACCGACCCTTAGGCACCATCTATGCTATTGCAGTCCTAATATCAAGCATTGCAGGGCTTCTTATTGCACAATTTGCGATGGGGGGCCTAGCTACAAGACTTGGCTTTTCTCTGCTCGCTTTGGTTTGGGGTTACAGCTTAGTACTGTCCTTGATGAAAATTAGGCAAGGCGAGGTAAAGTCCCATCAGATGTGGATGCGCATTAACTATGCTCTTACTTTTGCCGCGATCACCCAGCGGACGATGCTGCTTTTTGCGTTTATTCCTTCTATCTCTTTTATAGTAGTATACCAGCTATCAGCTTGGTTACCTTGGCTATTCAATGTTGGCTTAGTTCTGATCGTTTTACAACGCAAAAGTAAAAAGCAGTTCCTTAATTAAGGCCGTTAGCTTGGGCTCGACCCCTTGTACTACACTGATTACGCTTTCTAGTGTGGTCTCTTTGATTTCTTCAATCGGATAGCACTTATTCGAAACCACCGAAACTACTAAAAGTGGTAGGTTCATATGCCGTGCTACGAGTACTTCTGGAACGGTAGACATTCCTACCACATCGCCACCAATGGTGTGCAAGAAGCGGTACTCTGCTGGCGTCTCCAAATTAGGGCCTTGCAAGCCGACGTACACGCCCTCATGAGCGCGGATGTGCAAGCGATTCGCAATAGAAAGTGCCTTTGCATTTAGTGCTCGATCATAGGTATGGAGCATATCGGGAAAGCGAGGGCCGAGGCGCTCATCATTAGGCCCACGTAGTGGATTTTCAGGCTGTAAGTTAATGTGATCTTTAATGAATACTAAGTCCCCTGCTTCAATGTGCTGATTGGTGCTGCCTGCTGCATTTGAAATAATCAATCGCTCTATATCTAGCATTTTAAGTACCCTTACGGGAAAGGTCACCTGTTGCATAGAGTAGCCTTCATAGTAGTGGAAGCGCCCAGCCATAGCCACGATAGGCCTGCCAGACAAATGTCCGAATATCAATTTTCCCTGATGACTTTCAACCGTAGAAGTTGGAAAATGGGGGATATCCTCATACGGTATTATTGCTGCAAGCTCTATCTGTTTGCTAAGATTGCCCAGCCCTGTACCGAGGATAATGCCGAATTGAGGCTGGAATTTGGTTACCGACCGAATGAATGTTAGAGCTTCTTGTAGGTGTTCGTATAGCATTAGTCCACAATTAGTTCCTGAGTATTCAGTGCTTGCTGTTCAATATTCATTGGAAGCTCGCGATATTCATATTGCTGATTCCGCAACTGCGGAATAAAGCCTGCATCGCGGATAGCCTGCTGTATGCCATCTGCTGTGAATCGGAAGTTAGCACCAGCAGCAGATACTACATTTTCTTCAATCATGATACTACCAAAATCATTTGCCCCCGAGTGCAAACACACCTGCGCTACTTGCTTTCCTACGGTCAGCCAAGAAGCCTGAATATTCACTACATTGGGCAACATAATACGACTCATAGCGATCATACGGACATATTCATCGCCCGTGCAGGTATTGCGGGCACGTTTGATTTTTTTCAGAATGGTATCCTCATCCTGGAAAGGCCAGGGAATGAATGCTAGGAAGCCTTTGGCATCTGTTGGTTTTTCAGCTTGTACTTCGCGTAAGCGAACAAAGTGCTCCATGCGCTCCTCATTGGTTTCGATATGGCCAAACATCATGGTAGCCGAGGTAGTGAGGTGCAATTGATGGGCGGCACGCATAACATCTAGCCATTCCTGACCGCCGCACTTCCCTTTTGAAATT
>JBCCRH010000170.1:0-11729 GCA_039208045.1 Bacteroidota bacterium | reverse complement strand
CTGGCATTAGGGTCAAAAGCAGGAAATGCCTCCTCTTCAATTATCTCTATGTCAGTCTCTCCTTCGGTAAGTTCTTCTTCGGTCAGCTCTTCTTCGTCATCTGTGCGTGTAATGATGATAATCTCCGTCTCCGTCATAGAAGGAATATTTAAGTGCATGTTATGCTCTAGGTTCAATACATCAATATCCTCTTCCAGTATGATATTTTTCTCTTTCAGCTTCGCTCTGATGTCGGCTGGAATATCCCCTTCGCCTTCCCATTCGAATACATCGCCATTGCTACCTTTTAACTTTAGCTTAGTGTAGGTTTTTCTCACTCCATTTTCATCAATTTCTTTCTGAATATCAATATTCTCAATCACATCATATTCAAACACATCATCGTTATCATCAAACTTATGTATCGTCGTGGCCTCCCCTTTCGTCGTCACAATCACCTTCTTTTTTTCTTCCCCATCATCATCTACATCCACGGTAACCTCAATGGTGTGGATGTCATTTACATCCACTTCTTCCTCTAATGTTTTGGAGCTAATGACGTCGCCATCCTTGATGATAATGACCTCTCCATCGCCCGATTTAATGGTCTTTACTTCTACTTTTATGGTCTTGCGTTCTTCTTCAACAATGACTTCCTTTTCCTTCTTTTGTTCTTGCTGGGCAAATACGGAAGTGCTGACTAGTAATAGAGCGAGTATGCTCCAACTGCATAGAATTATCTTTTTCATAAGTCGTTAATTTTTATTTAATGGGTGATTATTTTGCCTCTATTTCTTTGTCAATTCTAATCGTTGATCCTTTTAGACTTGTGCCAGCCTGTGCCTCATAAGCCGTTCTCAGCTGCTCTGCAACGGATGAATCGAGGCGCTTTCCATTTAAAAGGGCCTTTTTGTGTGTAAGTACGAGCTCGTAGTATTCATCGCCTTCTATCAGATTGGCCTCCAATAAAATCTCTTCAAAATCTGCTTGCAGCTTATTTTTCACCCCACGGACTTTTTCTAAACGACTTGCCAGTATGTCCGAATTGAGCACAAGCTCATCCATTCGGTCTACTATTATGCTGCTAGATGCTACTAACCCTTCTGCTTCGGTAGTTAACTGCAGTATCCCTTCATCAGCCATAGCAGTAATGCGATTCAAGTCATTATCGCTAATCATATTCAGCTCTTCTACCGCTTCTTCTGCCAATAGTACTGCCTGATTATAATCATTCAGGCCATTGATTAGCACATTGCCTTTAAGAGCATGCCCATCACCACTAATGACACTTACTTCGTCACCTACTGCAATGGTGTAAGCTTTCTGATCAACTTCATTTTCTACCCTTACGACTACTTTTCCATCCACCTCTTTAATGGTCCTTACCGAAATGCTTCCATCACCCTTCTGCGGGTTGGCTGGGGCGGGTGGCGCAGGCGGTGCAGGAGGCATAGCGGGGGCACTCGGCACTATGGGTGTAGGTGGAGCGGGGGGCGCGGGTGGAGCTGGTAGTTCGCCTTGAAAGTGTGGTGCTATAGGTGCGGGTGGAGCTGGAGGCGCAGGCGGTGGCGGTGGTATACTCGCCAAGGTTTCCTTCACTACTTGCTTGTATTTTTCATAGTCTTCTTCTGGAATGACTTCTCCGTCTATTTTCAGGAAAGTCAGTTTGCCATCTTTAATATTCAGTTCAATAGGCTCCCCATCATCACGAGTCATTTTGATGTGGGTATTCCCTTTCGGCAGAGAGTCCAAGATGATAGTAGATATGTGTATTGGTGCCTCAACTGGCTCTTCATTAATGGTTACAAATGCTTCATTGTCTGCTTGTTCGTTAATTTCTGCATTTTCCAGTATTACCACTTGTTCAGTGGATGGCGTCGTTTCTTCAGTTGATTCATTTTCATGAGCTGAACCTGCACTCATTGATAAAAGTAAAATACCAAACAACAGTAGGCATGTGGCAGTAAACTTTTCCATAATGTTGGATTTAGTTTGTGGTTGTTTTAGAATGCGCCGAATTCGATACAATAGCTGATCCTTTCTTCCAGAAAGCGACATGGCCAGACGAGGATTCGTCAGCTTAGCCTCTTGTACGTGCATCAACGCTTTAGCGTAGATCAACGAATTACCACATAGCTGGACTGCTATATCATCACAACAGTTTTCGCGTTCCAAACGGATATTGGCAGAAATCCACCATACCGCAGGATTAAAATAAAAGAGTACTTCAATAATCGTTTGTAAAATATTTAATAGATAATCGTTTCGTTTAATGTGGGCTAGCTCGTGCGCTAGAATGGACTCTACCTCCGCTACGGAAAGGCCATTAATGGTGCCAACAGGCATCAGAATAATGGGTTTCAAAAAGCCAATAACCATAGGTGCTTGCACCAGTGCAGACTCTGCTAGCTCTACCGTTTTTTGTAGATGCAGCTTTTCAGCTAAATGGCTAAGTTTTTCCTGCCAAAGGGCATCAATCGGGGCTATATATCGCTTACGCAAATGCTGAAGATAGAACCAACCTCCAATAAGGCGCAGCATAAAAAAAGCAACGCCCATTAGCCATACGCTGACAATTAACGGTAAGTGTGCTGCAAAGTAAGCCAAAAACTGACGCAAGCCGATGCCTCCTGCGGCCTGTTCACCTGCTTGCGTAGCCGCCGTTCTTTCAACAATAATCACGACTCCCTGATCCACAGGAACGCTTTGAAGCTGTAGGAAATACCAAAAGGTGTAAACCGACCAAAGCAATACTCCCAACAGACTAGACATAGCCACCGCATAACGCAGGCGCGCCGTTTTTTGCTGTAAAGCAGATAATAAAATGGCCATCGCTAGCGCAAGAAGCAAAGCTTGCCCGAAGGAGTACAGTACCGTCCACCCAAGCGCATTGATGACCTCTTCTGAAATGATATTTTGAATGATATGCATGACTTGGGTTTTATTCTTGTTCGTCTTCTATTTTTTGAATGAGCGCTTTAATTTCATCTAGCTCTGCCTTAGAGGTATCGTGGCTACCCAAAGCTTGTACCACTAGCTTCATTGCAGAACCTCTAAAAGTGCGCTGTACAAACGATTTGAGCAGGCGCTCCTGCGTATCAGATTCATTAATCGCCGCTTGATAGATGTGTGTCCGACTAGCAGTATCCCGCTTCGCCAAGCCCTTATCCACCATGATTTGCATCAGCTTCAAGGTCGTAGTGTAGCCGACCTCTCGCTTTTCACTCAATCGATCATTGACAAAACGCACCGTAGAAGGCCCATTTTCCCACAATACTTGCAGAATCTCTAGCTCTGCTTCGGTTGGTTTCGGAATTAAATTACCCATTGATAAACGATTTAAAAACGATGCAAAAAATAACGCGAAAAACTGTTGGCCGCCTCCGGCGGGTAGCAAAATCAAACTATGCGTGACGCAAAATCGGTTTGCTGTAATGCAACCTAATTTTGGTACAGCATACCTCTACATGAAAGGATTTGCATAAGCAAATTCTTTCTTCGTAGAGGTACGATACAATTCGTACTACAAGTATATACGAAAGAATTCGTAAAATCAAATTTAAATACGATAATCTTCGTATTTTATTACTCAGCTACATCACTTTGGAAAAATACCTACCTTTAGGTGGAGAATGTATAAAAAACATTAAGCGAGCATGAAAATTAAATTTCAGGTACTATTACTGATCGTATCTATCCTTACTCTTACTGCTTGTGGCGGTGAAGGTACTAGCACTACGACAACCACTACTACCACAACTGATACCAGCACGACAGCAGAAGTTACGAATGAGATTACTAGCAATTATGACCAATCTTCAGAAGTGCCCAAGACACACAACTGCCAGCTGACAGGTTCTATTTTGGCTAATAATCAAGTGTATTGGAGTGAATTAGATTTGCTGGCCTGCATCAAAGCAGACTCTACGACCTTGGATGAAAATTATGGCGAAGGACACCGCATTCTTGAGCTGTACGATACCAAGGATTGTTCTCGCATTTTCCGAAAGGAGCTCCCCATCAATGAAAGTCCTGATTTTCCTTATTACTTGAATGCGGTTACCATTGGCGAAAGCCCAATGCTGCTCGTACGGGGCACGATGGCATTCTATACTTTTGACCCTACTACCAAGGCCATGAGCGATGCACTAGAGCCTACTTTTTTGAAGGAACGGCTAGGCGATGATGCCCAATCGGGCAGTATCAGAACATTCACTAGTTGGGAAAACTGCCTTATCGGTATGACTCGGGACTATGGTGCTTTTGCCTTTGATATGACCGAAAAAGATAAGCCCAAAGCCATCAAAGCTTTTGCCGAGCATCAGGCTGCTGACGATAGCTATCATGCGCTTTTCAAACTGCCTACGGCAGATGGTAAAAATCAGTTGTTACTTCCGGTGTACGATGGGAAAGAAAAGACCTTAGCGTCTAACCCACTTTTGGATACCCCCATGATGATTAGCGATAATCTACCCTCCAATGTTCGGGACAACCGCTTCTTGGTGTTGCGCTCTGCGGAAGATGCCCAAGACCCTCCTATTGCTATTGATATGCAATCGGATCAGCGGGTGGAGCTTCCTGCGGATATTGCTACAAGGAAGACGCAGGAAATTTTGAAATGGGTGAAAACGAAGATGGTAAATTAGCCGCACTGCGACTGTTAAAATATAGCTTTCGGCCATTATTTGGTGTAACTTACTGTTACGACTAGAGTAAACTATTTTTTATAAAATGGCAACATCGTAAGCTATGCGTCTATCAATTCTCCTACTCCTCTTTGTGGGACTCACTACGTCTTCCATTTCTGCACAATCGGCTATGAATAACCAGAAAATGGCTACCATTTTCAAACAAGAAGCAGATTTAGTGGATGGAGAAGAAGGCTCCTGGAATTTATTGTATCTAGAGCGTGTCCTATTGGTTTTGACGGATGAAGCCAATAACCGAATGCGCATCTTCACCCCCATTATAGAGGATAAAGAATTAGATAATGCCCTATTACGCAAGATGCTTTCTGCTAATTTTCATTCGGCGCTTGATGCAAAATATAGTCTTTATAACGGTTTTGTCATCAGCACATTCACCCACCCTTTAGCTGAGCTTACCGAAGCACAGCTCAAAGATGCCATGCGTCAAGTGGTCAATCTAGCGGATACTTTTGGCACTACTTTTTCTAGTACTGAGCTTATTTTTGGTCATGAGGAGGAACCAGCATCAGAATCAGACAAAAAAATCAACCAAAGTCCAAGTACTGGAAAACGGTCTTAATTTTCTAAAAGTAAAATTTCACCAACGCTGAATACTGGGCCTACTTTTATATTCAAGTTTTTCTCTTGATAAAGCATGGGAGGCACGCTTATATCTGCTAGGTAGAGACTTCCTCTGTAAGGTATAACCGCTTCTTCAAACAGCCCTTTTTTGGGTAACGCGAGGGTTAGCGTGGCCGCTGCGCGAATGGCAGGTTCATGTACTTTTCCGGTACTTAGTTCGACGCCAGAAGGTGCATCTAGAGCGAGTATAGGGCACCCTCTATCATTGGCCCAATTAATCATTTTTTTGGCCCCGCCCTTGGGCTCACCTTTTATACTGTAGCCAATAATTCCATCAATGATTAAGTCATACTTGGTAGCATCTGTCTCTAAGGCATTGGGCAATTGAGCAGCTACCTCCATGCATCGCAAAATAGCTAATTGCTCAGCAGGTACACGCGTCATCCGCCCTTTTGGCTTACTAATATAGACGGTCACATCAGCACCCCAGTTGAATAAATGGCGTGCACAGACCATCGCACCTCCACCATTTCCCCCAGTACCCACTAAGATGGCTACTTTCTTCTGCTTTACATCGCCCTTCAAAAATGCAGCCCTTGCTAGCGTCGCCAAAGCTCGTCCTGCATTTTCCATCATTTTAGAAAGCTCAATCTGATATTTACCAATCATCAAGCGGTCGACTGCTACCATCTGTTCGGTAGTCAAGTGAGGGAGTTCCCCTTTGTAGGTTGGAAATGCCATAGAGATATTAGGTCTTAACTTATAATCATCGTAGAAATGTAAGCTTTTTTACTACAAAATAGCTGCTCTCCTACTTTAATTTTACATCAAGAAATAGGAAAGGTCGGTTCTGCTGCATTAAAGTTCAATAGTGGCAAACTAACGATAAAAAAAGTAGGCGTCGATTCTACGATCACCCGTTCGTTGGAGAAAAAGGCGTAGCGGCTCTTAATATTCTCTAAGCCCACCTTAGTAGAGGGCATGCGTTGTCGCTTTACTTGTAAGTTATTTTGCACAATCAAACGGCCATCCCCCTCCGTACCTACTCGAATGGTGAGTGGCTTTTGGCTAGAGATAATATTGTGCTTGATGGCATTTTCAAATAAGATTTGTAGTGAGAGTGGGACGATTTTTGTTTCTTCCATGCCCGGAGTAATCTCCAGCTCGATGTGTAGGCTTTCGCCAAAACGTTCTTTCAGCAAAAAAGTGTAGGCATTCAAAAACCCTAGTTCTTCGCTCAGCGAGATGAGTTTTTTATCGCGAATTTCTAGCACATAGCGATATACTTTTGATAACTTCTGCACGAACTTAATCGCCTTATCGGGATCCTCAGGAATAATGTAAACGAGCGTATTCAAACTATTAAATAAGAAGTGGGGATTGACCTGACTTTTTAACCCCTCTAGTTGCGACTGAATATGCTCGCGCTTAAGCTGTTCGGTCTCTATCATCGTTCGTCGCCACCGAGCATATAGGAATATACTTTCGTAAATGGTAGAACAAAGTAGTAGTATCGTCAGCGATGCTACATGGTAATCAAAAATTCTGATGCCATTATCATCCGATCCAGCATTCTTGTGATACACATAATCGAGCAAACTGCCAAAACAAAAGAAGGTAATAAGTACCCCCAGTACTGTGTAAATAATTCGCCTGCTAGTATCCCCGTAATTAGGATACCGCTTTCGCATGAAAATAAATACAGCTCTCGCCGAAAACCAATAGACAGAGGTATACATCAAAGAAGTCCCCCACTTAGGTAGGTAGGCAATCAACCCATTTTCTAAAGTAGCTCGAAAGAATAGCAATGGAATCAGGAAGGCAACCAGTGGAATACCCACTAGGATGAATAGAGTATCATCAAAACCCAGGTAAGTGCGAAGGCGTTGCCGATTGTACATAACTTATACGATTGCCCGAAACTTCTTCATTTATCTTTCGCTAGTCAAGTATTTTCCTATGAATAGTCGCTCAAACTACTTGAATCAGCATTAATAGGCTTCCAATTGTACTTCGAGGCGCTTTCGGACATTACTAATTCGGCGCTTCAGCCCATTAAAAAACGCATTGCGCGACTTTTCGGCTTGCATGCTTATTGAATTCGATTTGCCCCTAATCTTCCGAAACCAATCTTCAATAAAATCACAGATTCGGTCGTCCGAGGTTTGCAAAAAATTTGGACTAGCAAAGGTCGAAAAAAGTATTCGGTGAATAGGCGATTTTACATAGATGGTATTATTCGTGTAGATCATCTCATTGTGATACAACTCAAAGGATTTACCATCGGCAGGATCCATGCCCAACTTATACTTGCTTCCGTGCTCAGCCATCAGACACATATGATCGACCAATTCTGAGGCTCGATCACATAATACCAAGGCATCTTCTGGATTGGCAAACTGGCCACTATTCATGTGGTACTCAATTTGATTGAGCGTATTATCAAAGATGTTATAACTCCACAGTTCTACGGTTGGAAATTGGATATACTCGTGCAATACCTCAGCAGTTAGCTCAAGAGCATGTGGGGACAACAAATTAAGCTGAAACGGCCGCTGGCGCAAATAATCCAAATCCCAGACGGTACGGCCAAACACATAGAGCTTAAACCCAATTAACTCTGGGAAAAAGCTGTAATAAAAGAAGGGAATCTCAGAAGAGGCATAGTAAATGGTAACATCAGGCAGCTGACGCAAGCGGTGCAACAAACCCTTGATGTTATCTAAGTAATCTTCAATACTATTGATCTTCTGCGAGAAGGCATTGAAAGTGAAAAACACAGAGTCCGTCTCCCCAAAAACAAGCGCATCGAGCGAAATCTGAAATTTTTGCGAAAGCACCCTAATCTCATCGGGTGTAAGCAAGGTATCTCCACGGAAACGCCGATACACGGCGTCTTTACCAACACTCAAAATAGTCGAAAGCGCTTCCACCGCTTCCGATCGCTTAGTAAAACGACCAGCAATCTGATCCATTAACTTTTGCTGTAGTAATTGCTCCATAACTCTAAATTAACCCAAATTATAGTCTGTTGTTGCAGAAAATGCCCTTGAATACTCCTCTTAACCCATTTTTCAATCCATATTTAATAAAATTATATGTGAACCTCGCGAAATACCCTTCATGTGCCCCCTCTTTTTAAGCGTACTTGCAGGTGTCTTTTAACGGAAAGTAAAAAGACAATGCCAAATTTAAAACAAGCAGACGCTGCATCATTGCCGGTCTAGCTTAACATTAACAATCGCTGTATAGCCTCAGCACAACATCCAATGTACGCAGCTTTATTTATGCTGTCGTGTAAGACCAAAATGAAAACTATGCATTCTGAAGACCTGTAGCGATTACGTTACAGGTCTTCTTTTTATAGTTCAACAACCCAAGATTTTATTTTAACTTTCAGTTATTAAACCTACCCGCTCTATGTTGCTACAAAAAATATGCTTCGCGCTACTCCTAAGTCTACTGCTTCCGCTCTCTACCACGCTTGCCCAAGAAGAAAGAACCGAACAGGATGACAAAACAGAAGTCATACTATCTGTAAAAATAAAAAAGGGCAATACCCTGATTGGTAAACAACTTGCATGGACAGATACACATATCGTTTTAGAGGTAGAAGGAATTGGAAAAGTTAATATCTCGTTGGACGAAGTCGATCAAGTACAGATTATCAACGATAACTACACAGATGGCGAATATTGGATTCCGATGGTTAGAACGCCACAACTGCTCTTTAGCCCGAGCGGCTATGGCCCCAAACGGAGTGAGATTTACTATAGAAATACCCTGCTAATCCTAAATCAATTTGACTTTGGCGTTACTGACTATTTTTCTGTAGGCATTTTATTTGAATTGGTAAGTCCTCTCTTTGAACAACAAACGCCCGTTATTGCTATTACGCCTAGATTTACCATTCCCATTGAAAAGGACAAAGTCAATATAGGAGTTGGAGGCTACCTCTTTGGCGCTCCAAATACGGGTCGATTGATTGACCTGAGCATTATAAATGGAGTGGTGACCTATGGCACTATAGATCGGAATTTTTCTGTGGGTGTCGGTTGGGCTATTATCGAAGGGGAGTTTTCTTCCAATCCTGGAATTACCCTCAGTGGTATCTATCGATTTAATAATGGCATTGCTATTCTTACGGATAACTATTTTATTGCACCTGATGATGTGGCCGTCGGATCGTTTTCACTTGGCGTGCGATTGATTCGGAAAAATGTAAGCTGGGACTTTAGCCTGTTATTTGTGGATGAACTGGAAGAGCAGTTCGATACTGAAAATAGATTTGTTCCTTCTGCTAGCTTCATAGTGCCTATTAACTAAAATCCTTCCATCAAGTAGCAGACGAAGATAGAAAATCCGTACCTCGACTTGATTTTAAAAGTTAGAAAGACTAACTTTGAATCTCAAAGTACTTTTATGACACAACATAAAGAGAATCCATTAAAAACCTTACAAGAAATCCGCCAGCTCATGGAGCGTTCCTCGCGCTTTATTTCGCTGAGTGGTTTGTCGGGGGTTACCGCTGGGGTAATTGCACTAATCGGGGCTAGTATTGCGCATTGGTATATTGGAAAAGTACCTTTTCAGGGCTATGACCCGCTCACGCCTATTCGACTTTCGTCAAATGGTATTCCACAGATCGATTATCTATTCTTTTTCGGACTGGCAAGTACCATGCTAGTGCTAGCAGTTGGGGCTGGTATTTTCTTCACGACCCGATCGGCTAAAGCCAAAGGCCAAAAAATATGGGATGCGCTTACTCAAAGGCTGCTCATCAACCTTTGTATTCCCTTAGTGGCAGGTGGAATCTTTTGCTTAGCTGCCTTGCTGCATGGTCTCATTTTTTTGATTGCTCCTTCTACTCTTTTGTTTTATGGCCTAGGTCTGGTAAATGCCAGTAAATATACGCTGCCTGATGTCCGTTACTTAGGCTTGAGTGAAATTGCACTGGGCCTTATTGGGCTATTTGTTCCTGGCTATGGGCTAGAGCTTTGGGGTATTGGCTTTGGCTTGCTACACATTATCTATGGCTCGCGGATGTACTTCCGCTATGAGTACCGACAGTAGCACAATACCAAGCAGATGAAGGATATTATTACCAAATTACAGAAGGTCTTTGATCACCGCGTTCGCCTAGGTATCATGTCGATACTCCTGGTGAACGACTGGGTAGATTTTAAGACCTTACGGGAAATGTTGGAGCTGACGGATGGTCGCTTGGCGAGCCACCTCAAAGCCTTGGAAGAGGCGAAGTTTATCACTATCAAAAAGCAGTTTATTGGGCGAAAGCCCAATACTTCTTACCAGGCTACTGCCGATGGGAAAAAGGCGTTTAACGATCATTTAGATGCGTTGGAGGAACTGCTAAAATTACGCGAATAAAATTTTTTTGATCTTTTACTTTGAAATTCAAAGTACAATAAAATTCAAAACATGCTTCGAACTATTTATCAAACCTTATTCATTTTCGTTGGGGCATTTCTATATGCCTTTCTATTTGTACGAGCAGAAATGGGGGTAAACGCGCTCCTCTTTTCCGCTGTTGCGATCGGGGCGCTTTTCTATTTTCGCCCCGATTTGCAGCGCTCCAAGAATGTTCTTGCCTTCACCGCAGGTACTCTTTTTACGGCGATCTTAACCATTTGGCATCATTCAGTTCTAGCAAAGCTCGTGCATATCTTATCCTTCTTTTTGCTGATTGGCTCGGTGCAGCGTCGAGAAGTGCGGTTCATTGGGTTTGCGCTGATCCTGGGCGTGGCAGGATTTTTTGAAGCCCCAATACTGCTGCTCAAGCGATTTGAGCAAGACCTGTTCAAAAGTCCTGCGCTTAAGCAAGCTTTTTATTGGCTCCGCATGATTCTTCTCCCTTTTGGCATCGGGCTTTTCTTTTTTGTGTTGTACGCTGCCGCTTCCCAACAGTTCGCTTCTATTATTGAGAATAGCTGGGGGCGCTTCTTTGAGCATTTCTTTTCGCTCTTAGCTATCGATAAAATCGTGATTTGGGGCATTGGGTTGCTGCTTACGGCTGCCTTATTATACTCTTCCAATTTTCTCAATCTACTGATGCCACCTGGTACTAGCTTTTCATTTACGCTTTCGCGAAAACGCCCAGCCTCAGATCAGCAGCAGCGTTCCTTCAAACTGCTTGCGCTAAAACATGAGTACCGGCTGGGGTTGCTCACCCTCGCCTTGCTCAATGGGGTCGTACTCCTCTTCAATATTACCGACCTTCGGTACGTATGGATTGATTATTCCAATACTTCCCCCCAAGAATTGAGTCAGTATGTACATGAAGGTACTTGGTTATTGCTATTCACCATTGCCCTAGCTATTGCCATTGTCCTGTACTTCTTTCGAAGAAATCTAAATTTTTTCCCTAATAATGACTTTTTAAAAGCACTAGCAGGTATTTGGCTCTTTCAGAATCTAGTACTTACCCTATCGGTTGCTATGCGCAATATTCACTATGTCAAT
>JBCCRH010000169.1:0-11762 GCA_039208045.1 Bacteroidota bacterium | reverse complement strand
GGAAGCAAAGAAAAGAATTGTACTTAGTATTACTAATATTTTTTTCATATCCTGTGTCTCTTATCATTTTACATACTGCGCAGATAAAATTGTAAAATTGTTTTGCTCTTAATATTTCCTCGCGATCCGAATCTAGTCAAATTGCACTTGGTATTCGCCTCAAGCCGGCTGGGCTCTTCATTTTTTCATTGCCAAAAAACGAAGCAAAAACGCTAGAAAAGGCAAACTCCTCCGTCAGACAATGCCTTTTCATGCAGCCGCCACCAAATTAGGCAGCTTCCGTGGCAGCAATCAAAAAGGCGAGGCATAAGCCGGATTAGTAACAAATGTAGTATCCGTAAGAGTTTTCAAAAATGCAATGATATCGGCTTTATCTCGCTCAGAAAAATGTAATTTTTGGACGTTTGGGTTGACATTCTCTGCAAAATGGCCGCCGGTGACGTAGTGATCGATCACTTCTTCTAGGGTTTCAAAACGGCCATCGTGCATATAAGGCGCGGTCAGTTCTATATTGCGGAGGCTGGGCGTGCGAAATTTGCCATTGTCGTACTTAATACCTGATACTGCCCCTCGGCCCGCATCGGGAAAGCCCTCCAGATTGCTCACCACTTCTATGCCGTTGTTCATATATTCTTGGGTGGTAAAGAGCGGGTCTAGGTGACAATGGCCACATTCGGAAAAGGGGAGTTCTTTATGTTCAGCGGCATCAAAAAAAATTGTCCAGCCTCGTTTTTCGCTTTCGCTAAATGTTGCTTCGCCTCGCTGTATGCGGTCATATTTGGAATCGCTGCTAATGAGGGTGCGCTGAAATTGAGCCAGCGCTTTCATAATATGAGTGCTATCGATTTGACTGGCGGTAATGCCAAAAGCCTGCTCAAACTGCTCTGGATAAGACGGATGTTGTTTGATGCGTTCGATTACCAATGGCCAGTTTGCTCCCATTTCGAGCGTGTCGTTGACTGGCAAATGCACTTGCTGCTCCAATGATTGGATGCGGCCATCCCAAAATAAGCCTCTGTGGTAATAGCCTACATTAAACAAGGGAAGCGCACTCCTCTTTCCTACTCTACCTCTGATCCCCACACTTTTTGCTTTACCATCTGAAAAAGCTAAACGCTGCCGATGGCAACTTGCACAACTCACCGTCTGCGTACTCGATAAAATGGGATCGTAAAAAAGGTATCGACCCAGCTCTGTCCCCTCCACCGTGAGCGGGTTATCTTCTGGAATCGCCATTTTTACAAAATTAGCTGGCTCTTCCAGCTGTAGAGGTGTGGGGACATCATTCGTACTACACGCGTGAAGTACCCAAATGAGCATCGCGCAAATCCCTCCTTTTAGCCCATGACTTTTCAACACCCCAATACTTACTTACTCTTTGATGGTAATCGCACGCTGCATATTATCGGCTAGGAATTTGGCTACTTCAGGATTAGTGGTGTGGTCGGTCTGTGTTTCGTTGAAGTCAAGGAACTGGCCGGTATCTGGATTGCGAAGTATATTATAGAGATCTACTTCCAAGTTAATGGTACTCATTGCTCCCCCATTGATCACAAAGCTATGGCTCAACTCCTTATCCCGCAGGTAATCGTCTCTACCAATGTGAAAGGTCAATTTATCATCCAAGGTACCATCTTTGTTCAAATCGGTATTACCCTCAATTTTGAAAAATACATAACCTGCTGCTGCACTCCAATAGTTATCTTCTAGCGGATGTCCAATCTGGTAGTCGGCTGGTGAGGTAGCGTTAAGGGTGGGGTTGACCCCAATGCCAAAGCGAATACCTGTGTATTTGCCGGAAGGCAAATCTGATAGCGTCACGTTGATGCCATCTGCTGCATCGTCGGAAGTATATACTTCTTTGAAAGAAACTAACTCTACTTCTGATAGCTCGTATTCTTGCTCATCTTCTCCTATCATTACCACATCGGTGATGTAAAATTGGAATAACTGCAAGCGTACATCTAAGTCTTCTTCATAGTCATAGGTCTCGTCGTACATAACGAGTGCGTTCTGGTTGAACGTTGACCTAAAATTGAGCTGTAGCGTACCCACTCCGTCTACAATGTCTGGTGCTGGGTCTGACTCATTACAGGCAGAAAATACAGTGATTAGCGCAAATAGGCTGGATAAGAATAACATATTTTTCATTGGGCTGATTGTTTTTTTCAAATTTAAGCATATTGCTTACTCTAGCGCCACAATTGTAAAGATGTCTTTTGTTAAATTTTCGACAATCTTGCTGGTTAGGGTTCCGTTGGCAGCATCGTCTGGCACGGAGATGTTAGTGAACCATTTGGAGTAGTCAATTTGTATCACTAGTCCAATATTAAATCCTTCTGAGTAGCTGAAGTTGCCTGCTAGCTCAATTTGTTTCAAGTTTGTAGCTCCTCCATAGGTCACCTCTACCGGAATAGTGTCTGTCGCAATGGTATCTTGAAAAAGTGCCATTCGGGTGAAGATATACCCTTCCTCTGCACTAGTGTACATGGCTGGATTTTGATTACTTAGCGGGTGAGTATCGTCCAAGGTATTGGGTAAGGCTTGATTATTTTGGCCTTCAAGGCCTACAAAAAACCTCACTCCTATAAAAGAACCACTCTCATTAACCTCCCCCAATGTCAACTGGTCAGTTACCAAGGGGTTGGCGATTAAGAAATTATCTTCTACAACAACTGAGGAGGTCAGCCCCGTGCCGGGATCAAATATATCAAAGCCAATGGTATCGAGTACCCCTACTGTACTACCATCCTCTCGCACCAGGCGAAAGTCCGAAATATAAAACTGTACTCGATTAAATCGAAAAGGATTTCCAAAATCATCAAAAAAGGCCGTGTTGTCTAAGCTAATTTCCGTCAAGGTCGTATCGTCGACCTGGTAAACGTGCTGAAAACGCACGCGCATTTCAGGGAAGGTACAGCAGTCGGAGCAAGCTTCATCCACATCTACATCAAAATTGGTGGCTTGCAGGTCGAGGCAGCCATTAGTAGGCTCGTAGCAGCCCCCAATTCCAATCAGTAAAAATGCGAATATGCCCCACCTAAGAACGCTGCTTTTGCTCATACTCTTTTGCCAGCTGTTTGATAATCTGTTTGACTTGCGAAGAAAACTCTTTGTTGAGCATCCAATTGTAGTACTGCTTATCCTTGTGGAGCACCTCCCCTACTTCCTTGCCACTGTATTTCCCAAAGGCGAATACGACTTTGCCATCTACATCGTATTTAAGCTTTTGAGTAGCATCCACAAAACGCGTATCGTTGGTAAATTCGTGAATAGCCTGCATGTCATTCCTCACGGGTTGCGCTAGCACATTACCATCTCCATCCACGTAGTCTACTTCCTTATAACGCTCTAGCTGGCCTTTAAATACATCTACGGTGGCCTTAACATCTGCTAGGGCATCGTGCGCATCTACTAATTCTTTACCGCAGTAATATTTTAGAGCAGCTTTCAGGGTGCGCGGCTCCATCTTGTAGAAAATGCGCTGCACATCAAGCGTACGCCGCTTGCTCACATCAAACTCCATACCCACCCGCGCAAATTCTTCCATCAAAATCGGAATATCGAAGCGATTGCTATTGTAACCCGCTAGGTCAGCGTTGCCAATGAAGTCATATAGCTCTTGGGCTACCTGCTGAAAAGAAGGCTTGCGCGCCACATCTTTTGGAGTAATCCCATGCACCTGCATCGCTTCTAAAGAGATGGGAATCCCCGGATTGATCAGCATGGTGAGTTCTTCTGGTTCTCCTCCCTTTTTTTTGTATTTGATAATGGCAATCTGAATGATTCGATCGCGAATTACATTCAAGCCGGTGGCTTCTATATCAAAAAAACAGAGGTCTCTTGTTAGGTTAAACTCCATAGTAGTATTATGCTATTCTTATTTTTCAAAAATGGAAGCCAAAGCTGGGGTGTACTGAATATCTAGCTGCCCATCTGGCTTACTATAGATAAAACAAGCTTCAATCCCCTCTATCTGGGTCGCCAACTGCATGGAGCGTTCCAGCCCCAGCACCATAAACCCAGTAGCATAGCCGTCGGCAGTCATGCAGTCTTTAGCAAATACGGAAGCACTTAGTAAAGTACTCCGCTCAGGAAAGCCCGTTTTAGGATTAATAGTGTGGCTATATTTTTTACCCGCTACTTCGTAGAAGTTGCGGTAATTACCGGAGGTCGCCAGCCCTTGATCTTTTAAGGGAACGATGACTTCAATATCATTAATCGCAGCTTCTTCTTTGGGCACATTTATACCCAAACGCCAGGGGCCTCCCCGCTCGCTATTGCCTCTTGCTACCGTCTCCCCTCCTATATCTACCAAAAAATCTGTTATTCCCGCCTCTGACAATATCTCACCCAGCTGATCTACGGCATAGCCCTTAGCAATCGCACTGAAATCGAGCTGTGTACTCGCCTCTTTCTTGACCAATAGCATACTATGCGCCCCACCAATTAGCTCTACTTTATCCATCCCAATAAACTGATTCAGGGAATCAATAGCCAAACTATCGACATTGGTCACTGGCTTTTTTTCGGTATACCCAAATCCCCAGTAATTGACCAGAGGCATTACCGTAGGGTCAAAATACGCATCGGTTGCTGCTACGATTTCTTGAGCGGCCTTAAAGTTGGTGATAAAATGCTTGTTAAAATAGTCTAGCCCTTGTGTGTTAGGATTGTAGGCTAAGTCGAAGGTATCTGCTGAGCGATTAAAAGTCGAGATCGTCGAATTGGGAATATAAGTGGATACTTCTAGATTGATTGCCACCAATAGCGAATCGAATACGGCTTTAAAGTCGCGGTTTTCGGCATCGCGGTATTTTACGCGATAGTAGGTACCCATCGTTTTGCCTTCCACCACTGTGGTCTTCATGGCTGGGGGTGCTTCGGCATTTTGGCAAGCGCCAAACCCTAAAAGGAGCACTAGACAAACAAGAAGTGTGGTTGTAAATGATTGCATATTCATCAGGAAAATTAGATGATTTGGGCCACAAAGGTAAGGAAAATTCCCAACGTATATTTGTGTACCTTAGCCCAAACATTAGCCTGTTCTGCAATGAAATTTCCTGTATTATCTGAACGCCAATTAGTTATCCTCAGCACAATACTTATCCTTATTGGCCTTTTTCTCAATTTGGGGGTGCAGCCCTTGTATTTGGAGGAACCACGTCGCATCATGATCGCCCTGGAAATGGCTGAAAATGGGCAGTACATCGCTCCCACGGAGCTAGGTGATTTTTATTACAAAAAACCGCCGATCTTCAATTGGCTCCTCCTTGGGAGTAGCGCTATTTTTGGGCGTACAGAATGGGCGTTTCGCTTACCCACGGTGCTGTCTACCTTTGGTATGGCGCTCTTGCTGTGGCAAATTGGGAAGCAATACCTTAGCGAGCGGGTGGCCATTTTTACTGCACTCTTATTTGTGTGCTGCTCTGGTATTTTCTTCTACTTTTCGCTCTTGGCAGAAATCGACCTCTTCTACTCTTTGGTGACGCTGGCCAGCTTACTCTACTTTTTTCACTTTTATCAAAAAGGGCAATACTGGTGGGCTTTTGGCTTGACCTACCTCTTGGGGCTTATCGGAGCACTCACCAAGGGGCCTCCTTCGGTACTTTTCTTGGGCTTTACCATTGTGGGTTATTTGGGGTGGAAAAAAGACTGGAAGCGCCTCTTCTCGCTCGCTCATATCAGCTGTGGACTCCTCTTTGTAGCGGGCATCGGCGTATTTCTGGGGGCGTATGCGCAGTATCATCCTATCGAAAACTTTTTGCAAGGCTTATGGGGGCAATCTAGTGAAATGACCGTACTAGAGGAAAGTCCTTCAGAAGTAGTGATGCGCACGCTGCGGCATTTTTTCTCCTTCCCATTGAGCACGATGGCTGATATTTTACCAGGAACACTCTTACTAGTATTTGCCGTAAGGCGAAATTTCTGGCAACAAGTCAAAGCAAATGAACTGATCCTGTTTTCCTTGCTCGTCTTTTTAGTCAATATCCCAGTGTATATGGTTTCGCCGGGGGCGCGGCAGCGTTATATCTATATGCTCTATCCGTTTTTACTGTATATCCTAGTCTACTTTTACGATTTCTATCAAACGAAAAAAGACTGGCGGTGGAAGAGTTTTAGAGTGGTGAGTGGTATTATTTTGGCGGTATTGCCTGTGGGGGCAATCGTGCTGCACTTTATCCCAGATTTGAACTTTATGGCTACTAGCCTTATCCCCATCTCCATTGTGGGGTTTGTCGTATTAGCAGCGCTCTTTTGGTATTACCTAAAGCATAGCGCGCACAGCCTTGTACTACTAATTATAGGAGTGGCCATCGCACGTATTATTTTTGATCTGACCGTACTGCCCCAACGGGCGCACGATAGCGATGCCTTACGCGAGCAGATTAGGGCCAAAGAACTGGTAGAGCTCACCAAAGGCGCTCCTATTTACATCTATGAAAGACGGCGTATTTCCTTTACGACTATCGTTTATCTGGGTTTGTACAGCCCTCAGACGGTTCGTCGGAAATATGAACTGGAACCGGATACGTTTTTTCTGATCGACCGCGAGCGTTACCTAAGCGACTTCCCCAAAGAGGCATATGAGGTATTTACCACCGTAAACTACTATGATCACGTATTTGACTTAGTTAAATTTTCAGAAGAAGAACTAGAGACACTAGAGTAGTCTTGCCCTTCTTGCTTCACTAGCGAGACTATAAATTGACTCCCCGCATTCGTATCCTTATCTACCCGAATGCTTCCCTTTAGTTTTTCTACCAATAGTTTAACGATAGCCAGTCCAATGCCGGAGCCCTTGTAGGCTGCCCGATGGTGTAGCCGCTTAAACATATCAAAGATTTCGGTACGGAAGCCTGGGTCAATCCCAATTCCATTATCCGATATGCTGATGTCGTGCTGTTGGCCATTTGGATTGTAGCGAAGCTCTACCGTGGGTACTGGCGACTCATTGTACTTTAAGCCATTATCAATCAAATTTCGAAAAATGGGGTACAAGAAAGACGGACTAGAGTAGATAGTTGGTAGTCCGTGATTAATAATTCGCCCATTGCGCTCTTTTAGCTGATCGTGCAAGCTCAGCTCAATAGTTTCTACCAACTGATTCAAATCCACTAGCTGGCTTTTCATCTCTTCTTCCTTAGAGAGCATCAGATAATGGTTGATATCCTCCAGCAAGGTGTAGAGTCGCTTAGTATTGTCTTTGATGGTATCAAAATTGTCGGCAAATTGTACTTGCAGATCGGCCGGTAATTTCCGGAAGGTAAGGCCTATATAATTGCCAATATTTCGGATAGGCTCTTTGATATCATGCGATGCAATATAGTTGAACGTACGCAGTTCGTAGTTGGCCTGTTGCAAATTTTCATTGGCATCCCGCAACTCTACAGTGCGTGCTTTAATCTTCTCTTCGAGCATAGAGTTGGTCTTCTTGCGCTCTTGGCTCGACCTAAAAATAGAACTCGCCCACCCGATTGCCACTAGCAAGAGCACCACTAGTGCACCCACCAAATAGGTTCTGCTATCCAATCGTTCCTGAATCACCTCTTGGTTAGCCTTCAACAGTTCGTTATCTAGCTCCTTTTTTTCTACCTGATAGCCGATTTCTAGCGAACGAATCTCTTTCTCCTTTTCCATTTGATAAACACTGTCCTTCAGTACGACTAGCCGTTTATTCGAAGCTAGAGCCTGCTCATACTGTTTGTTTTCTTCATAACTTGGAAAAAGGATTTCATACAGCTCGGTTTGTAGCTCTATATCTCCTTCTTTACCAATCGCTTGTAGTCCTTGATTGGCGTATTGAATAGCCTTATTGTAGTCTTTCTTTTTATAAGCAATCTTTGCAAAGATGGACAAGCTTAAGCCTTTCCCAAAAGGATAGTTGGCTTCATTAGAAATGGCGTATGCATCCTTAATGTAGGTATCAGCGATCTCAAAGTCACCTTCCTCTACATGTGTTTTGGCGATATTATACATCGTAGAAACCAAGAGCAGCTCATTACCCAACTGTTTCTTGATACGCAAAGACTCGTAAAAGTAGACCTTTGCAGAATCCAACTGCTTAGTATTGAAATACGCATTGCCAATATTATTGGTGATGAAGGCCAATACCCGCGTGTTATTTAAGGGTTTAGCCAGGCCTAGTGCTTCTCGATAAAACTGAATCCCCTTTGCTTCATCATTCAATAATACATGTAAACGAGCCATATTATTCAGGCAGTACACAACATTAAGCGTATCTTTTACTTGTCTAAAAAGGTCTAATGCCTCAATAGTGGCCTTGTAGGAAAAGTCGTGATTACCCGTCCGAGAATATGCAATCCCCTTCATGGTTAATATCTTCGCTCTCCCCTTGTCATTGCCTATCTCTTCGTACAATTCGAGCCCCTTATCAAAAAACGTCATGACAGAATCTATGCTTGCATTCTTTTTGTTATAGGCTACGCCTAAGAAGTAGTACGATTCTGCGATGTATTCTTTTCTATTGTTCTTTTCAGAAAGGGCTAAGAGCTCCGTCGCAAAGTCAATCGTTTTATCAAAATTGCGATTGCGGTAATGCTCGGAAAGCTGCGAAAGCACCTTAATTCGCTGGTCTGCATCAATCGGCTGGGAGAGCAGCTGTTCCAAGCTATCAACAGCTTGTCCGAAGAGGCTGCTGGTAGTGAAAAGGCCAAGTAATAAGAATAGGTAGCGAAAAAGCATTGTTAATTTTTTTCCCATAATGGAAAGGTAATCATTTTCAATCAATTGTTTGTTCTTCCCATACAATTGCCAGTTCAATTAACGTATCTACCGCTTTTTGCATATCCTGTACGGATACCCATTCTTCTCTGGAGTGAAAAGCATGCTCGCCTGCAAAGATGTTCGGACAGGGCAATCCCATAAACGACAGGCGCGAGCCGTCTGTTCCACCACGGATACTTCTATGCAGTGGGGTGAGCCCCACGCGCTCCATGGCTTTGGCCGCGTTGGCTACTACTTGTGGGTAATCGTTAAGTACTTCCTGCATATTCCGATACTGCTCCTTAACAGCAACCCTGATCTGTGAATTGGGATAATTAGGTCGAATACGATCGACTATTCGCTCTAGAAACTGTGCCTGTCCGGTCAGCTTTTGCGCATCAAAATCTCGGAGGATAAACTGTATATTGGCACGTTCTGTGGCCCCTGTCATGGTGACGGGGTGAATATATCCTGCTTTGCCCTCGGTCGTTTCGGGAGAGAGGCGGTCTTTAGGCAGCGCTGCAACAATATCTGCTGCAATTTTAAGGGCACTCTCTAACTTTCCCTTCGCTACCCCTGGGTGGATACTTATCCCCTCAATATCGATAGATAAGGCATCCGCAGAGAAGGTTTCTGCTTCGATAGAACCCCGCTTTTCCCCATCAACCGTGTAGCCAAAATCTGCCCCGAGCTTTTCCATATCCACATAATCGACTCCTCTTCCAATTTCTTCATCAGGGGTAAATAAAATCCGAATTTTGCCATGCTTCACTTCCGGATGGGTCATAAAGAAGTGGGCCGCATCCATAATTTCTGCAACACCCGCTTTATTGTCAGCACCAAGTAGCGTGAGGCCGCTCGCCGTCACAATATCATTGCCTATTTGCTCTTGCAGGTTGGGGTGATCTTTCGGTTTCAATTGCACTTTGGGATCATCTGGGAGCTGTAGCACTCCCCCATCATAGTTGCGATGTACGATAGGCTTCACATCCTTCCCATTACAATCGGGTGAGGTATCCATGTGCGAGCAATAGCAAAGTACAGGCACCTGCTTCTGGGTAGTAGCTGGAATAGTGGCGTACACATATCCGTGTTCATCTAAATGCGCATCGGTAATACCCATCGCCTGTAGCTCCTCTACTAGTAGGCGCCCCAGATTCTTTTGTTTTTCGGTAGATGGAAAGGTGGTAGAAGTAGGATCAGACTCCGTATCGATGGTAACATATTTGAGAAAGCGATCTAAGACAGTGTAGGTAATATCGTGAGGCATATCAATTTTTTTCCAAATATAGGCTGAAAAAAAAGGAGCCCAAAATGGGGCTCCCGAAACTCTCATACTAATTCAATTATAAATATTTAAACACCAAAATTTTTAGCCTAAACTCTAAATGTCCAAAACCCGCCCCGATCGTGATCGGAGCAGGTCAATGGCATATTCCTATCTAAAAATAGGAACTAGAGTTAATATTCTTATGCCTCAACAGCTACGTCTGCTGTCTTTACCGTTTTGATGATCTGAGCAGCTACCTTGTAAGGGTCTGCCGCAGAATTAGGACGACGATCTTCCAACCATCCTTTCCAGCCGTTCTCTACTGTTGCAATTGGAATACGGATAGAAGCACCGCGATCCGATACGCCATAGCTGAACTTATCGATAGCCTGTGTTTCGTGCAATCCGGTCAAGCGTAAGTGATTATCTGCACCATATACAGCGATGTGTGCAGCAATTACCTCCGGAGAAGCACCGAATGCCTCACATACTCTATCGTAAATCTCTTTGCTACCAGCTGTTCTCAAAAGGGTATTAGAGAAGTTAGCATGCATACCGGAGCCATTCCAGTCACCAGCCACTGGCTTACAGTGGTAGTTGATGGCCAAATCGTACTTTTCTGCCACACGCTCCAATAAGTAACGTGCTACCCATACTTGGTCACCAGCTGCTTTCGCACCTTTTGCAAATACCTGGAATTCCCATTGGCCAGCTGCTACCTCAGCGTTGATACCCTCTACATTGATACCTGCATCAAGGCACATATCCAAGTGCTCTTCAATGATTTCGCGTCCGTAAGCATTAGCAGCACCTACAGAGCAGTAGTATTGCCCCTGCGGCTCTGGATAACCATTTGCTGGAAAGCCATAAGGCTTGTTGATTTCTTTGTCCCACAAGAAATACTCCTGCTCAAAACCAAACCAAAAATCGTTGTCATCATCTTCAATCGTAGCACGGCCATTACTTTCGTGTGGCGTTCCATCAGAACTTAATACCTCACACATGACCAAGTAGCCATTGCGACGACCTGGATCAACAAAGATAGCTGCTGGCTTCAACAAACAATCCGATGAACCACCTGGTGCTTGCTGCGTCGAGCTACCATCAAAAGACCACATCGGGCAGTCTTCTAGCTTGCCGCTAAAATCTGATTCAATACGTGTTTTACTTCTCAAGCTTTGGGTTGGCTTGTAGCCATCTAACCAAATGTACTCTAGTTTTGATTTTGCCATTTTCTTATAAAATTTAGATCACTATAAATGTTAATTAACTATTCTTTTTAGTTGCATCATCTGTTACCTTACCGAAGGATTGTAGCCGACTCTCGCGGATTGCAAATCCGCTAGGCGCGTGCTGGGCTTTTTGTAAAGCTTGGCCCGCGCCCAGTGTTCGCCTGAGGCGAACCGCGTGGCCTTGAAATTTATTTTTTTACAGGATATTGGTCTATCATGTTTTATTTTACTGAAAGGTTATAGGCAGATTCTCCTACAGACTCCGAATAAGCGTGAATATCGTGCTCCGCTATATCTAAGCCAATCACTTCCTCTTCTTCTGACACTCGAATCCCAATGGTGATTTTTAAAATATACATTAGCGCAAAAGCGAAAACAAACGTGAAAACGCCTACTGCTAATGTTCCATAGAGCTGTATCCATAGCTGTCCAAGGCCTGCCTTAGCACCAAAAATCCCCATTGGGATTCGAGTGTCAGAAGAAGAGGAAGTGATTGGCTTAGATATAGCGGAGCACGATATTCACGCTTATTC
>JBCCRH010000168.1:0-11764 GCA_039208045.1 Bacteroidota bacterium | reverse complement strand
GCTGCTGCAAGATCGAGAGGGCTTTCTGTGGGTGGGCACTAAAAATGGGCTGAACCGCTACGATGGTCATGGTTTTGAATGGTTTACAGCTAAGGTAGCGTCGGATGATGCGTTGGCTAATGATTGGGTGACGGACTTGATCGAGTTGGGAGACTTTATTCTGATTGCTACCCATAGTGCTGAACTAAGCTTTTTTCACAAGCCCACTAGACGTTTTTATACGCTTTCGCTAAAAGATCATCTTGCACAACCTGAGGTAGATGTGGTAGCGCGGTTATTGCTGGATGAGCAGGGCGATATTTGGGTGAATACGCGGCCTACCCAAACCTTGCTCCGATTGCGATTGCCAGCACAGTTTAGCACTAGCTTTCCTAGCGAAGATAGCCTGCTGTCGCAGATTCAGATTCAATCTATTCTTAATGGGACGCAGTGGATTGCAGCGATTGATTCTAATCGCCTAGCGATTCGGCAAGCTGGCGAAGTCAAAATATTAGATAAGCGTAAGCTACAAGTGGTGGAAGCAGCACCTACATCTATTTGGGGGAAATTGACTAAAGAGGCAGGGTTTAATGCGCAGCCTGGGCTAGTGCAAGACAAAACGCATTTGCTGGTAAAGCGTAAGGATGTTTGGTATGACTATCAGGCCGCATTTCTCATTGGTTTTGCCTTTTACGATGCGGCGCAAGATCAGCTTTGGGTGCAGGATCAGCGTACGCTTACTACTTATCTGTACCGTTTAGGGGACTTACCACCTGCCAATTTGCTTGACTATGATAGTGCTGCTGTGATATTGGGGGGAGAAAAGCGAGGGATTGTGCGCGCCATTTCCGATAAGAACAGTATCCTTTGGTTGGGGACGAATGGGTATGGCCTTCAAAAAGTGCCCCCTCGCTCCTTGGCTATTGAACAGTATCTGACCGGGCAGTCCATCTATGACTATCCTTATACAGTAGCAGGTGGAGAAATTCTGCTGAATCAGCTGCGTGGCAGACTGTACTATGAAGCTGGCCGGTCGGGCCGTCTGAGCGAGATTTATAACTACCTCACGCCACTTGATTATGGTAAGACCTTCAAAATAGTACACTGGGAGGAGGAAAAACACTGGTTGGCCAAGGTACAGACCGAAGGAACAGATACAGAGGGCTATGTACATTCGCTCGATCTTTTGCTACTGGATCAACAAGGACTGAAGCTACACCACCAAGTAGTGGAAACAGATACCACAGAACACTTAGTGTTTAACCTTGCTATGGGCAATGATCAAAAAACGCTGCTGGTGATCCTACAAAATAAGTGGGTAGTGCTGGATATAGCATCAGGAGACCAGCAAAGTTACCGCACTACCTTTCCGATCAATCCGCGTTTTCAATGGTATAATGCGGTGCAAACGACCAACGGTGACTGGTGGATGGGCACCAACCTAGGTATGGTACATGCTAGTTTGAACGATGAGCAGTCGCCAATTACTATGCTCAATACACAGAATAGTGGCCTGCTACACAACGACTGTGCAAGCCTGCTGATACATCCCGACAACGGCAACCAACTGTGGATAGGCACGAAAGGCGGCGGCCTACATCACCTAGACATAGAAAATAGTATGTGGACTTACGTCAATACCAGCACCGGCCTTCCTAATGATGTGATTTATGCAGTCTTAGCAGATGAAGAGCATCAACTCTGGATGAGTAGCAATCAGGGGCTTATTAACTATGACTCTCCTTCAGGAGCTATCCGGCAATTTACCCGCGAAGATGGCTTGCAAAGCAATGAATTCAACACCTTCGCCTACAGCCAAGCTTCCGATGGAAGGATGTATTTTGGGGGTGTCAATGGCCTGAATAGCTTTTATCCTGCCGACTTGGCAGAGCGCGACCAAGCCGTAGAGGCACGCATTACTAGCCTAGCCATTAATAACCAAGCTGTGCTTCCAACGAATGAGTCACAGCTACTTGGGCAGGATATTATTCTCTCCAAAGAAATAAAGCTAGACTATGCCCAAAACAATATTCAACTAGCGTTTGCTGCAATGGACTTTACTGCTCCTGAAAAAACGCGATTTCAATACTATCTCCAAGGATTAGAACGCCCCTGGGAACACGAAACTAAGGATCAACGAGCTACCTACCTCAATGTGCCATCGGGGCGCTACACCTTCCAGCTCAAAGCCACCAATGCGGATGGGATATGGAGTACTACCATCACTTCACTGGATATAGTAATCTACCCGCCTTGGTATCGTACTTGGTGGGCCTATCTGCTGTACTTGGCCCTTACGCTGCTATTATTGAGTTGGTATTTGCGGCAGCAGCAAAAGCGACTAGAACTAAGGCACCGCATTGCCATGGAACAACGAGAAGCAGAGCGATTGCGAGAAGCTGAATCTTTCCGAACTCGACTCTACAACAACTTGACGCATGAATTTCGAACTCCACTAACGGTTATCTTGGGGGTAGCCGATCAGCTGAAAAAAGGATTGGAAAACCAGCAGCTACATCCCAAATTAAGCTTACTACGCCGTAATGCCAATAACCTTCTGGAACTCGTTAACCAGCAGCTCAATCTAGCTAAAAAACAACAGCAGACGCAAGCACTAGAGGTAGTACATGACGACTTTGGGCAGTACCTACGGCTCTTACTAGAAGATTTTCAACCTATCGCACAAGAGCGCAATATTTCACTTGTACTTAAAGGTGCCAGCGAGCCACTCCTAATAAATTACGATCCAGAAAAAATGCGGCAGATTGTGGCTAATTTGGTGTCTAACGCCCTGAAGTATACGGATGCAGGAGGGGCAGTGAGCGTAAGCATAGCTACCATTGCCAATAATCAGCTTGAATTAGTGGTCAAAGATACTGGCAAGGGCATTGCTCCGGCGGAATTGCCATTTGTATTTGATCGTTTTTACCAAAGTGCAGCTACCACCGATACCGCGCATAGCTCAGGACTTGGGTTGTCTGTTGTGAAGGAATCAGTAGAACTACTAGGAGGAACGATCACGGCTGAAAGCCAAGTGGAGAAAGGCAGTACGTTTAAGGTGCAGCTGCCTGTTTTACAAGACCGATTGGTGAGCACTCCATCTCAAAACAAACACCACCCGTTACCTAGTATTACCAAGCAAACCTTGGCAGAGCCGCAAGATCGAACCCGCCCTCTCTTGCTCCTCATTGAGGACCATGCAGATGTTATGACGTTTTTACAATCCTGCTTTGAAGATACCTATGATCTGACTTTTGCCTATGATGGAAGCGCTGGGATCACACAAGCATTAGAGCACATTCCTGATCTCATTATTTCTGATGTCATGATGCCCCATAAATCAGGTTACGAGCTTTGTGAAGCCTTAAAGCTAGATCAGCGCACGAGTCATATCCCTATTATTTTGCTTACCGCAAAAGTAGACGCTGTATCGCGTATTACGGGTTTTAGGCGCGGGGCGGATGCTTATATTGGCAAGCCTTTCCAGCAAGAAGAGCTGCTGCTACAAGTCCACAATCTTTTGCAATTGCGGCGCTCGTGGCAGTTGCGCTACCAGTCGTTGGAGGCGACTCCCACCACTACCGATGATGAGCTGCTTCAGCAAGAGGATACGTTTATTCTAAAGGTAAAAGCGATTGTAGAGGCCCATTTAGAAGATGAGGAGTTTGATACCCAAAAACTTTGTCGCGAAGTGGGGATGAGCCGCTCGCAACTGCACCTCAAGTTAAAGGCCCTGACGGGAAAATCCACCTCTTTGTTTGTACGCTCTATCCGCCTGCACGAAGCAAAACGCTTATTGCGCCACTCTGAAATGAATATTACGGAAGTGGCATATGCGGTTGGGTTTAGTCATCGCAGTTATTTTTCGCGTGCCTTTTCGGAGGAGTTTGGGCTTTCGCCAAAACAATATAAGGAGCGCGGTGGTTAGGGCGAGGCTATGCCTGGAGGCTTGGCGTTGCATAGTAGCAGCCCCGATGGAAGCGATATGAGGAGTGGCCAAAAGCTTAGACTGCCCCTATGCTAGGTGGCTGAACGAATACTTGGAGAGAAGACAGCTGGCATAGGAATGGCAGTATTGCTTTTGGACACTTCGAATTTAAGCGGACAGCGGGATGAGCTGCCCAAAATAAGTGTCTAATCATGCTTAGTATTCCGTGTAAAACAATAGTGCACAAAGCAAAAACAATAGTATACAAGTCAAATACTCCCTACCTCTAATTTTGCTGCCTAAACAAATATAGGTTATGCAAGGTCGTTTCTTTTTTACGTATTTTTTAGTGTTTTTATTTGGGACAGTACAACAAAGCTATGGACAAACTACCATCAACTGTGATGATTTTTTTATTACTCAGGGCTTAAATCCTGGTGATTATGTCATTGGAGCTGGGGTTACCCAAATCAAGCTTCGCCTGAGAGGAGGGGAAGGTGGAAATGCCCGCTTGGATGGGGGTACTTGTGACACGCGTGTGCGTGGTGGAACGGGTGCCTTAGTGGAGGTTACGTTTCCTGTTTCTGATGATATGACCAATGCGAATAGCCTGAAGGTAGGGGGGATTATTCGGGTATACACGGGGCAGCCTGGGCAGAATAGGGATCGCGGATGCGCGCCTAGTCCGACAGGGGTATATGGTGGTGGCGGTGGTGCTTCTGCGATTATCTATCGCGATGCACTGGTGGTAGCCAATGAGTGGTTGGTGCTTGCTACGGCCGGTGGCGGCGGTGGCGGGTCTAGACCGGTGGCCAATGTTTTTCGGAATGGTAAGGGAGGACTTGCTGGGGTGAATGGTGGTAGCTCTGGCCCCCAAAGTGGTGGGGTGAATGGTGGCTGCGCAGGTTTTTCTACTAACGCCCGTGTAGGGGCTTCTTTTCTTTGTGACACTGCTGAAGGCGAGGGAGGGCGCAATATGGTTGCTATAGGTTTTGGAAGCATTGCACAAGGTACTTTCCTTTGTAGACTTGAGCCTCCTGGTCAGATCGCTATCACTGGGGGTACCAAAGGAAATCGAGCGAATGGAGGGAATGGTTTTTGTGGTGGGGCTATTGGCCAAACAGCTGGCGGTGGTGGGGGTGGCGCCTCTGGTGGCGCTTCCTCTAATACGTTTAGCGGTGGTGGTGGTGGCAGTTATGTCACTAGCTTGCGTGGTCGTTACGATGTAAATTTAGTGGCAGGAGTGGACGGAGCAAGCCAGAATATCCCCGTAGCGGGCTTTATTAGCATTGACGCGCGTGTGCCCTCTGCTAGTGCGGTTTGTCCTGCTAGTGTATCGCTAGAGCTAAATGCTGCGGGACAGGCGAGCCTCGATCCAGAAGCCTTATTCGAGTTCCCTTCAGATATTATTTGCGATGCTACTACTACGCTCTTCTTCGTGCCTGCTGGCTTCCCTATTCCCATTGATCTAGCGCCGCTTAACTATGCTTTTGACTGTCCTACTACACCGGGTAATGTGGGAAGTTTGCGCTATCTCATCCAGGCCAATGATGGATCAATAGCTTCTGAATGTACTACTTCTTTGACTTTGTCCGACAATATTAGCCCTAGTGCTAGTTGTCAAAATACAAGCGTCACACTTGATAATCAGGGTATGGCTACTGTATTACCCACACAAATCAGCAGTGGTTCTTCTGATAATTGTGCGGTGACGGGTTTGCAGCTTTCCCAAACGGCCTTTACGTGTGCTGATGTAGGAGTGAATACTGTTACACTTACTGTTAATGATGCTGGTGGAAATACTGATGTTTGTACGGCAACGGTAACGGTGGAGGATAGCTTTGTCGCTAGATGTAAAAATATCAGTTATAGCGTAACCGCCAATGCCACTCCGCTAACTCCTGCTGATCTAGATGACGGCACCTTTAGCAATTGCTTTACTATCGTTGATCAGCAGCTTTCTCAAACAACCTTTACTTGCTCTGGGGTAGAAACGGTTACTTTGACGGCTACTAACTCCGTGGGGCAAGTAAGAAGTTGTACGTCTACCGTGACCATTACGGATGCGGCTGCTCCTACGGTGGTCTGCAAAGATTTCTATACGGTTACTTTGGATGCAAGCGGCCAAGCTAGTATTACGCCTGTTGAGTTGGATAATGGCTCTACTGATAACTGTAGTGCTAGTTTGAGCTACATTGCTAGTCGAACGAATTTTGGTTGCAGTGATGTAGGTGCTCCAGCTTTAGTAGATTTCAGCGTGTTAGATGCAGCCGGTAATCTGAGCACCACTTGTACGGTTCCTGTTACTGTCGAGTCACCAGTAAGCCCAACGGTGGTATCCTGTCGACCAGGTATTCAAGTGAACTTAAATGCCGATGGGCAATATCCATTGCAGTTTTCAGAGGTTTTTACGGGCACTCTGGATGCTTGCTCATCGGGAGCGCTCTTGCCTGATCAGTCTCCTTTAGACTGTACCAATCTCGGAGTCAACCAAGTAACAGCCACCATTCAGCTAGCTGATGGTACTACAGAAAGCTGCACGACAACAGTAATAATTACCGATGTGACACAACCGGTAGCTAACTGCATTCCTAACCTATCCATCGACTTGGATGAGAGCGGGCAGTTTGTCCTCGAACCGGGAATGATTGATAATGGCTCTACCGATAACTGCACGCCCCAGTTACAGCTTTCCAGGACGCTCCTCACTTGTGCTGATGTAGGCGAGCAGACCATTCGGCTCACCGCCAGAGACCTCTCTAGCAATAGTAGTAGCTGTACGACCCTTGTAACCGTAATTGATCCAAATCCACCCGGTGATCCTTGCCCAATTATCTTGCCGGTAGAGTGGCTCTACTTCAGCGCCCAAGCTACTGAAAACGCATCGGTACAACTTAGCTGGGCTACCGCCACTGAGATTGATAATGACTATTTCGATATCCAACACAGTACAGATGGTAGGCAGTACACCAGTATCGGGCAACTACCTGGCGCAGGCAATACCACACAGACGACGCGCTACGAGTTTGTTCATCAAGTGCCTGCCAGTGGCCCAAACTACTATCGAATTCAGCAAATCGATTTTGACGGAAAGAGCAGTTTTTCCCCTGTAGAAGTGGTCTCCCTGGCGTCTAATGACTTTTCTGTTTTCCCTAATCCTGCGCGGTCAGAAGTTACGCTTTCCTTCCAGCCATTGAGTGCACCTACTCCATTGCATATCCTGAACAGCCAAGGGCAATTACAAGCCACTTACGTTATCGATACGGACCAGCGCAACTTCCAACTGAACTGCCAAGACTGGCCTAATGGGGTGTATTATCTTCAGTTGGTAAGTGGTAATCAGCGCGTTGTACAACGATTTGTAAAAATGGACGGAGGAGGATAGTTTGGGGGTTGAGGGGTTTGGGCGTTTGAGGGTTGAGGGATTTGGGGGTTTAGGGATTTGAGGGGAGGAGTTTGGGGGTTTAGGAGTTTAAGGGTTTAGGGATTTGGGGGTTTAGGGGTTTGAGAGTGTAAGATTTACTCCTAAACTCTCAAACCCCCAAACCCCTCAACTATCTCCTTCCTCTACGGAACTGCATTAACCGTCACGGTAGCCATCTCCGTGCCGCCATTCTCTGACCACGCCCTAAAATTCACGGTTTGGGGAACTGTGGAGTTTACTCGGAACGTCCAGACTGCTGAACGGGTGTCTTTGGCAACAATATTCCCCATACTTAGGCCGCTTCCATTGAAAGTGTAGGTGATATTATCCTTACTTTTTGCGGTGACATCTACAAAGGTGAGCCCACTTGGAATATTCAGGCGCTCTAAGAATACGCCAGATGCAATGTAAGAGGGATTCGAAACGGAAGTCGTGATTTTTATGGTGGAGCCTACAGAGGTGTTGCCTGCATGTAAGGAAGCATCCAGCTTGATATTAGGAGTTGGATCACCTTTAATAACAGTAGCTACAACCGCCGCGCGAACTCCTTCCTCAGAAACATCCCAATTGACAATTTTGAGCCGATATTTGCCTGCTCGGGGGCGATCGATGATTACATACTCCACATTATCGATACTTGATTGAGAGGCCCATTCTCCGCCTTGCCCTTTATTATCGGAATCAGCATCTGCTCCACGGTCGATCCATAGATCTAAGTCATTAGTTACTGCTTCGCTCGCTCCTGAGCTTGCCGCAGGTTCATCCCAGGTCATTACGACTACCAATCGATCTGCATTTTCTGGTACTTCGATGTCTCGATAGCCCCAATTGTTGCGGCTGATAGATCGAGTTCCCCAATAAGTATTCCAGCCGTCTCGGCCACCGCGCGCCCAATGCGAAACATAGCTCGATACTCGGCCCATACCATAGTTATTTCTACTACTGAAACCCGTATTATTGGAGGGCATCGTTGTATCGTCGTGCAAGATAGAAGTAGCCATCAGGTGTGCTCTAAGTAAATAAGGCCTATTTTTGAAAACAGGGTAGTGCTCCAGAATAGTTGCAGCTAAGCCTGAAACATGCGGGGTGGCCATGCTACATCCACTCATATCTCTATAGCCATTGGTAGTACCAGCATTTACGGAAGTAATAGAACTACCCACGGCGACTAGATTGGGTTTCATCCGGCCATCGCCAGTGGCACCTCGGCTGCTGTTGTTGGCAATATCTCCGGTGGTCTGGAAGCCACTACCACGAACGTTTCCTACCGTTAGTGCATTTTTTGCGACACCAGGTGACCAGATAGATTGTGCCGTAGGGCCATTATTGCCACTACAAACGATATAGGCTTGTTTCTCATCCCAGACTTTAGCATCTAATTTTCTAGATTCTGCGTCGGTGCCGACCATAGCAGTGCCTGAAGCTCCACCACTCACGTTGACGATAGATGGTTTTCCACTACCACAGCTGGAGTTATCATCAAAATAATCCATCGCATCGCGCATCCAAGCATTAAGTCCTCTATTGTTACTTCTCCAAATTTTAGCGGCTCTGATCCGAGTTGAACCTGTCCGCCCTAATCCTGTAGCTACACCCTTATACCTAGGGTCTGCTGTTCCTGTACCCGTGATGGTACCTAAGACATGTGTGCCATGATCGTGCTCATCATCCCATACACCTGCTGCATCAGTAGTGAAATTACGGCCACATCCGTTTTTATTCATATCCTGATGACGAGTTTCCGCACTGCTACCCAGCATAAAACCTGTATCCATAATCCCCATGACTACTGATGAGCCGGAGAACCGTCTGCCGCTGCCCCCAATTCGGATATAATCGGCTCCGATAGCTCCCATGCTTTGGTCGTGGCTACCACCTGATATTCCTTCAAACTCTACATAGAGTACAAAGTCTTTTGCAAGCAATTGCTCCAACACATTGATGGGTACAATAGCAGCATACGCCTGCAAATCCTGATCATAACTTCCGAGTGTAATTTCCAGTTCTTTCAATTCACTAGTGGCCAATTTCTCCAACGCTTCTTGATTATCAAAAAGATTCAGAACTACGGGTACTTCGTTGATTTCTTTATCAAACTTTTTTAGAATCGCTTTGAGATTGGAGGCTGTTTTTTGGGTGGTCGTAGCATAGCCAATCCATTCTACAAAAGGAAGATTAGCAATCGTCTCTAATTGATCTTTCTCTAGGGGTAATTTTGCTTTATAGGCAGAGGCATGTTTTCCTAAAATAGTCACATTCAAGTTGGCGAGTTGCTTTTGGGTAGCCTTTGATAGGTACTCATTGAGAATAACAAATCCGTAGGTGAAGTTTCGGTTGGTAATTTTATCGCGTGCGGCAAGTAGCCTGGGGTCGATTTTCGTTGTTGGTTGGAAACGCTCGGAGGCAAAGCCCAAGTTCCGCCAATTGCCATCCACTGGTGGTTGTGGGCTGAGTTCTGCTTTTGCCTTGGGTTGCTCTCTTCGGATACGTTCATCTTTTGCGCTTACGCTAATAAAATCGGCTTCTTGCAGCTTTGGATAATTGGCTGCTCCTTCTGGTGGGTCTACACTCATGGAAGGCTCTTTGATAGGCTGGCCATTATCGTCCGAAAATTCGTTCTCTACTTCTTTGGGGCCTTTACTTTGTTGTTTGATCTCTTCTATGGCAAGTTGTAGGTACTCTTTTTCTTCTTTAGGGCTAAGCTCAGCAGGCGGAGCGCCATCCTGAGTATTATCTGATGTAGAATTAATCGGATCACAAGCACTCAAGAAAAAGAGAAGGATACCTAAGGAAAGGATATTAAGAAATGATCTCATGGTTAACTGTTTTCTGATTGATGAGGTTATTATCATCTTTTTATGCAGCTTACTATGCTGTTTGTTACCAAGCTCGATATTTTTTGTGTTAGTAGTGAATGTTTTTTTACCTTCATCAGCCATTGAGTATCGACCCAAAATCTAACTCCTAAGCGATGGCAAAAGCACGGCATTCCCAATATCAGCTTTTGATAAAAGCCGTACTGCTCGTGCTCTTATTGGTCGATTTAAGCTGGTCATGCCTGCAATACCACCACCAACCTATCGGCGGAGACTTAACAGCCCTAGTTCTTCCTGATGCGCGTAACGCTACTATCTTGGAAGAGCCCTTTGGCTTCAAAGCCATCTTCGAAGGGGAACGCTATGTGGGTACCAACCGCTACTTTGCCCACAAAAGTCTAGCGGTCTACTTTAAGACTGTACCCTTTTGGATACAGCATTTCGTGTCGCCTATGGAAAGCATTTACCTAAGTGCTACCCTCTTGAAAATGGCCGTGCATCTAGGCTACATCCTTCTGCTCAGTTGTTACATTTTAGGGGGGATTGCTCGGCAACCCTTAGCGTTTTTGGGGACTCTACTCTTTTGCTCTGCCCTCTTTCAAGCCTACGGCTATTACGATACCATCGGCGTCATTGCGGGCTCCCCCACCTACCTGTCCTTTTATGGTATCCCGATCTTGTTATTTCTCTTCTTCCTCTGGCCCTTTTACCGAAGTTATCAGTTGGATGATTATCAATGGTCGTGGCACAGGTACGCTTTGTTATGCCCTCTAATCCTCTATCTACCATTCAGTGGCCCTTTGGTAGCACCACTCGTATTACTTAGCAGCCCACTTGTATTGTTTGCTTTGCGCAAAAAGCTAGGGATTGCCCAAAATATTCTCTTAGTAGCGCTATGGTTCTTGTGTTTATATTCCTTCTACCTTGGGCAGTTTAATGCAGAAAACCAACAAGCCTTAGCTTATCCCGAAGCACTCCGCCGCATGGGTAGTGCTGTGCTCTTCTTGCTTAGTTCCAAGCTAGGCCTGCCCTTGATCCTATCCTTTTTACTCATCAATGCTGGACTGCTGTATCGCCAAAGGCAGTTCCTCCTCCAAGACCAGTGGCTCTTCCTTGGCTTGGCACTCGTACTCTTCGTCTACCTTATGGCCCTACCTCTAGGTGGTTATCGGGACTACCGCCCTAATATTCTCCGCCACGATACCCTCATCCCGGTCACCTTAGGCTTATTCTGGGCGCTAGGGCGGAGCTGCTGGTATATACTGCCCCTCTTAAAAAGCTACAGGCGCGCTATATACCTATCTGCCATCGGTTTATTCCTAATTATCTTCACCTTAGCTGATTTTAATGGCCTTCACGCAAACGCTTGCGAACGAAATTTGTTACAGCAATTGAGTCAGAGCACCGCCGAGGTTGTATCTCTTCCTGCTACTTGTCCACTTTGGGCCTGGGGCCTCACTATTTCCCCGGAGCAATCCGAAACGACTGGGAAATTGCTCTTTTTTTGGGGAATTGTGGATCGGGAGGTGCGGTTTGTGCAGGGGGAGTAGGAGGGAAGGAGGACGGAGGGGAAGCAGGACGGGGGAAGGGAGGACGGAGGAAAGGGGGGGCGGAGGG
>JBCCRH010000167.1:0-11767 GCA_039208045.1 Bacteroidota bacterium | reverse complement strand
CAAGCGCTATAAAAAAGCACAAACCGATGATATTCCGGCGATGGATCAACTAGGGACATGGCTGGAAGCCCAGCAGCCCAAAGAAGATCGGGCCGCTTTTATCCACAATGACTATAAGTACGATAACCTCGTGCTCAACCCGGATAATCCGAGCGAGATTTTGGCAGTATTAGATTGGGAAATGGCAACCGTAGGGCACCCCTTTATGGACTTAGGTACTACCTTATGCTATTGGTGCGAAGCTACAGATAGCGATGTGCTTAAGTACTTTAATCTGACCTGGATGCCTGGCAATTTGACGCGACAAGAAGTGGTTGCCTACTATGAAGAACTGACAGGGCAAGAAGTAACGAACCAACTATTCTACTATGCTTTTGGCTTGTATAAATTGGCGGTTATTGCGCAGCAGATATATGCGCGTTACAAGAAAGGATACACCAATGATGAGCGTTTTGGAATGCTCATCTTTGGAGTACATGCTTGCGCAGATACTGCCCAGAAAGCAATTAAGTTAGATCGAATTGGAAACTTGAGTTAGCAGGATTAACTTAGCGTAGCTCCGCCCTTTTAGGAATAGCCAAGTCGTCAACATATTCCCCTTCGTGATCGTCATTGAGCATGTCACGAAGCATTTTCTTGACGTATTTCTGCCATTCTAAAACAGGCACTCTTAACAGCGTTTTATCTTTAGCACCAGAGCTGGCAATATTCAAGGTGCCAAAACCAATGACCATAGCCCAAGAAGTCAGGTAGATCATAACTGGGTTGCGCGGATTGGCAATGCTCCCTTCTTGTTGCCCTCTTTGGATCTCCTTCACGGTCATATTCAGCGGAAGAAACTGGATATCTTGAATTTTACGGAAGTAAATACTTTTCTGTATCTCTTCTGCCTGCGGAACACCATCGTTCCGAGTCATAGATCGTACTAACTGAATATATTGAGTGATCAGATCGTAGTAGTAAGGATTATCCTGCGCAAAAGTAAGGCAAGTATTGATGATTGCATCAACGGTCTCGAATCCACTTTTTCCTTCATACGCTTGTAGTGTTTTGTAGTGCTCGTCCAGAAATAATTGGTAAGCTTTGTGCGTGACCGCCATGTAAAGGTTTTCCTTACTACTGAAGTAGAAGTAGACCGTTCCTTTACTTACGCCAATTGTTTTGGCGACATCCTCCATTTTCGCATTGCGATAACCGGACAGGGAGAATACTTTTTCGGCCGCATCAATAATTTGCGACTCCTTGATGGCTCTCTTTGAGTGGTTCATTACAGCTTGGGTTGACGGTTAGTCAATTACTTAAAAATAGTTTTTGGTATACGGTTCTAAAATGTAACTATAAGAGTGTGTATTGCGTGTTTATGCGTTTTTTTGACTCGGTGGTCAAATTTAAAGAAAAAAAACCGGATTCTAAAGGGAACTGACCGATTAACCAAGCAGAAATACCATAAAAAAGGTAGCAGTAATCAGCCGATTACGCATTAAAATTGATTCTTTGTCAATTTGACTCAAAAGTCAAAAAATAATAACTGACTCTGAGTTAGTTTGTTAGGAGGGGTTCATATCAAACTTTGCTGAAGAACGTCTCTTTTAGCAGAAAACGCTGTTTGATGACCATTTATACTCAACTTACGGTCAAAAAGTTGCAGTTATACCGTTTCGTAGGGAATACATCGCCCTGGGTACAGTAAGGGGTGGGACAGTGTCGTAGACGAGTTCAAAGCCGACAGATAGTGCAATATGCTTATTCACCTGCACACTGATGCTCGTTTCGGTACTAATCCGATAATCTGACCAATTTTGAAGGTTAGGCTGATAGTAGGTGACATGATTAAGGATAAGGTACGATTTGAGCTGCACGCCACATGACAAATAGCTACTCAAGCGATGATCTTTATTAAAAACAAGCACTTCTGTTTCGTCTGTCTCCTCGTATTCGTACATATACAAGCTACCCAAAAAAAGCTGCAAGCTGTCGTTGCGAATAAGTTGAAAACGGGGCCCTAGCCCATGGAGCACGCGCACTTTGATTTCCTGCACCTCATTAAACTGCACTTGCGAAAAAGCCTCCATCGTCAGCCAATCCGTAGTAATATAATTGTAGCGTAAGTGGCCAAGAGAGCGATTGACAAAAGTAGAAATTTCCCCATCGGGATCGTCAATATCATCAAATTGGGTTAAGTCGTAGCTGCCCAAAAGCATCCATCCACTTTGCTCGCGCTGGTATTCTAGTCGAGACATAATACCCACTCTCACCGTCTGTCCCGCTCTGTTGCGCGTAAGTCCCACATTGGCATCAAGTTCAGTGACCCATTTCTTGTTGGTAGTTCGCCGGAGTTTTTCAGTATTCACCACCTGAGAAGTGGCTAGAGTAGGAATCACAAAAGCAAGCAGCAACAGGTAAATCTGGTAATGCATAGTTAGATTAGATGGTTTGTTGAACTATAAGCCCAAAATTACCCTAATTAGGGGATGCACAACCTATGAAATAACATTAAATTTGTATGTATACATAATTTTATAATCCCAGTTGAAAGATGACCCAAAACCGAACACGCTATCTCTGTCTATTGCTATGCCTTCTGGTAGGCTTATGCCAAAATAGCTTTGCGCAAACCCTCACGCTCCAAGCTTCCCCACCGCCACTCACCTGCGTACTGGATACCACTACCTGCGAAGGGCAAGTGAGCTTTCCTATTCAATTAACTGCTACTTGTGATCCTGCTGCGCTCCAATTCACGTTTAACTTTGACGCCTTCAGCGACGCCGTAATCGATGAGCAAATTCCGCAGGAATTTGCCCTAACAGGCACTTATCCAGACTACACCTTCCTTTGGAGCTTCCCCATCGGGGCGCACCAACTGCACGTAGAAGTGAGCGACGGCTGCACCAGCACAAGTGCTAACATCGCTTTTGAGCTAGTGGATTGTGCGATAGCTTTTCCAGAGATACATAATGGTCTAGCAGTAGAACTCTTCACCGAGGGGGAGTCAACGATTTCAAACCAAGTTTATGGCGATACACTGCTAGCTACCCATTTCGTGAAAACGCCTTATGCTGATTGTTCCAACCTGAGATACTCGATTCACAACAGAGCAGAAGCGGCTAACCCAGATCAAGCTTTTCTAGTATTAGATTGTAGTTATACAGGTACTAGCATACTCAAATTCTTTGTCTGGGACGATGCCGATAATCCCTATGCTGTACAGCCCGATGGGAGCTTGGGTGGGGCAAATTATGATTCCAGTGAGGTATATGTATTGATCGTAGATGAGCACTATTGCCCTGATTATCCCATAAACACGGTGCTGCTTTCGGGAATGGTTACTAAGCTAGATGGTACTCCCATACCAGATGTATCGATTTCTTTATCTGGTGCGATAGATGATCAGGTGTACACGAATGTTATTGGTGGATATAATTTTGAATTTGTTCCTAATAATGCAGCCACTACACTTACGCCATTGTTAGATCGGAATCATAAGAATGGGGTAAACACACTTGATCTATTAATCCTACTGAGGCATATACTAGGTGTAGCCCCAATTGAAGACCCATACCAGCTGATTGCCGCAGATGTGGATCGCTCAGGGGATATTTCAGTCTCAGATATCATCGAACTTCGACGTTTAATTTTATCCATTGATACCGAATTGCGTGGAAACACAAGCTGGCGTTTCCTAGATGCTAACTATACCTTTTCCAATCCTACAAACCCTTGGGAAGACAACTTTCCAGAGCTTATTACCTACACGCCCACCGTTGATAGCTTCTCCTTTGAGGGCAACTTTATCGGTATCAAAATCGGCGATGTAAATAATGATGCAATCATAGAATGAGCGCTCTCTGAAAATTCTGATTATGAAATCTACTTTACTTAGAATCCGCTGGGCGTGTGCTAGGCTTTTTTTCCGTAAAGCTAGGCCCGCGCTCAGTGGATTTGTAATCCGCGTGGCCCCAAAACTTATTTTTGTTACACGACAATGAGTATGCTCTAAAAATTCTGATTATGAAATCTACTTTACTTAAAACCATCTTACTGGCGTGCCTATGGTGCGCTAGTTTTGGCTGGGCGTTCGCCCAAGACCTAAGCCTCACCTTCGAAACCCCTGCTCCCATTTGCGTAAGCGATATAGGCAGCTGTGAGGGAAGTTTAGACCTCCCACTTTTTGTATCAGACGCCTGCAACCCGGAAGCGCTACAATTCAGCTTTACCTTCGATGCCTTCTCCGACCAGAGTATTTTGGAAATGTGTCTAATGAGTAGTGCAGCTTGCCCGCCTGAAGCGGCCAAACGCGCTATCCACTAAAACTCAGCAGTCCCAAGCAGTACAGCTGCTTTAGCGGCCAAGTAGTCTTCGTTATTGACTCAGCCTCCTTCTCCGCTGCAGCTGTTACCACTTGGCCCCACTTCGTACCGTTTCTATCGCTGCTGCTCCGAGCATCACCAAAGTGTTGCCTTCACCAAAACGGTAGGAGAGTACGAAACGTTTTTCTGCGAATCGGACTCCAATTATTTCTTTTCTGGGATAAATATCACCACCACGCAAGCTAGCAATATCCAGATTACTGACGAGAACGGTACACCCTTAGATGACAATCTAGAGCTAACTATGGGCGTCAATGATTTCATCCCTGCCGTCAATGACGATTTCTTCGATTTCGAAGAAGCCGATATTAAAGAATACACCACCCCAGAAGCCATCATCGGTTACTTACAAAACATCAATGCTACTGTTGACTTTGAGGGTTATGTACAAGTCATTAGCTGTCAGTAGGCTGCGGATTTACCTGCATCAGCTACCGTTTACACAACCCCAGTAGTATCGAACCTATCTATACGAGCTATTAAAGCGTTACTTATGCTCGTGCGTATCGAGTCCTACCTCCTTGGGTGGGTAAGCTAAAGCCTGACATGCGCACGGATTATTGCAGAACGTCCTGTATGGACAAACTGTCTATAACTTACGCCCGTGCGTATCTAGCTCTGCCCCCTTGGTGGGCAAGCTGTAAGTCGAATAGTAGACTATTGCTCAGCTTGCTGAGAAGAATGCATATATTTGAGTTTGAGCCGTAGCTGCATACCTCCATGTAAATCCATGAACTGCTGTTTTGATCTATCTTAATTATGATATGTTTTAGTACTGTATTAGGGACATTAATGAGGAAAAAGCAATATATTCATGGCAATACCTGATAGAATTTATTTATACAGAATTACTCATATAGATAATCTGGATTTCATTCTGGAATCAGGGAAGTTGACTTGTCCAAGCCACACCGATTCTAATCCGAATTATATAGGAATTGGCGACACAACTCTAATTGGCAGCAGAAGTTCAAAGCTAATAGATATAGAACCAAAGGGCAATTTCGCAGATTATGTAGCCTTTTATTTTGGAGCGAGGTCACCAATGCTGTATGCCATCCAAAATGGATTTAACGGAGTGACGAAAAGGAATCCTCAGGAAATTGTCTACCTTGTATCTGATCTTGAAAAAATCAAAGAGAACGATTGTAGATACATATTTACAGATGGACATGGTTATCACTCCATGTCACAATTTTTTAATAGTGAAGACGGTTTAGAAGAAGTTGACTGGAACGCCGTAAAACTTATTCATTGGACAGATACAGAAGATGATCCTGACCGCAAGAGAAGAAAACAGGCAGAATTTCTTGTTTATAGAGAGCTACCCCTAGCTGCTTTGATAGGAATCGTAGTTCATAGCGAAGCTGCGAAAAATAGAGTTTTGAATAAATTAGCAGTGCACGAGTTCACCTACAATGTTATTGTGAAATCTAATTGGTACTATTGACATGATTCGATACATACAAGGAAATATCATCCAAGCTGACGTTGAAGCTTTAGTAAATACAGTGAACACTGTTGGTGTGATGGGGAAAGGAATAGCCTTGACTTTTAAGAAGGCGTTTCCACACAATTTTAAGGTATACAAACAGTTTTGTGATGATAAGAAGTTTAACATTGGGGACTTATTGATTACTGATACTGGACAATTCAGACCAAAATATATCGTGAATTTTCCAACCAAAGAACACTGGAGAAGACCATCTAAAATCGAATTTATAGAAATTGGGATGAAAGAACTGGTCAAGGAAATAAATGAAAAACAAATTAAATCAATAGCAATTCCACCATTAGGATGCGGTAATGGCGGACTTGATTGGCATGAAGTAAAACCACTTATACTCAAAGAACTCGAATTTATTGATGAAAAAGTAGAGGTGATTATTTATGAGCCAGGCTTCAACAACCAAGAAATAAAACCCAAAAATGAGATCAAACTGACTCCAGCTAGGGCGATGCTTTTAGCTTCGCTTAAAAACTATCAAGTATTGGGGTACTCCATTAATCTGTTGGTTATTCAAAAAATTGCGTATTTCCTTCAACGGTTTGGAGAACCTTTAAATCTGCAATATGAAAAAGGACATTATGGCCCCTATTCCCATAGACTACAACATTTAGTGAAATATCTAAACGGGCATTTTCTTCATTTCAAACATGAAGAAACCAAGCCAAGTACTCTTGTGCATTTAAGACATTTAGATAAGGTTGAAGCTTACAACAAAGTAAATCTTTCTACAGAACAAAATAATAGGTTAAATGAAGTCCAAAGCCTAATTGAAGGATTTGAATCTCCTTATGGCTTAGAACTGCTTGCTACGGTTGATTTTATCTATCAGCAAGAAAATATAGAAGATACTGAAAAGGTAATTGAGCAAATTGGAAATTGGACACAAAGGAAAAAAGAATTAATGAAGCCTTTCCATATCAAAGTAGCCCATCAACGGTTAAAAGAATACTACTGCCAACAAAGACTCTAACGAATACACAGCCAATTTGAAAATATCAGCCAAAGGAACATACTACGGAGCAAAGCAGATAGAACGCAACTTCCAAGAAATAGTACTTTCCCGATATGAATACGACATTGAGACCACTCCCTGGCATTACCATGAAAACCCCTATTTCATGTTCGTGCTTCGTGGAAATATGTTGGACTGTAATAAAAGAGCAAAGTCGCTGCTTCCTGCTGGAAGCCTAATGTTCAACAACTGGCAGGAACAGCATTACGGGGTCAGGCATTCTACGGAGGCGAGCGGGTTCCATGTGGAGTTGGAACGATCTTGGTTCAACCAAAATGAGTTGGAGCTCGACCTCTTTGAGGGAAGCCAAAAGTTGGACGATCCGCACCTGCAACTCCTCATCACGAAACTATACTTTGAATTTTTACTTTCAAATGGCTACAGCGAGATAGCTACGGAGCTGTTACTAGTACAACTTTGTGATGCCCTCAGTGCCAAAAAAGGCATAGAGAATAGTGGTATCCCAACTTGGGTAGCGAAGCTAAAAGAAATCCTACATGAGGACTGTACTGGCATTACGCTCAAGCGCTTATCGAAAGAAATAGGTGTACATCCCGTACATATTTCGAGAACAGTCCCTAAGTACTTTTCCGTGAGCTTAGGAGAATACATCCGAAAAATAAAACTCAACAAAGCCACCAACGCCCTATTGCAGTCGGATAAGTCCCTAACAGAAATTGCCTACCATGCTGGTTTTTCGGATCAGAGTCATTTCAACCACGTCTTTAAGTGTTACTACCAAGTTAGTCCTGGGGATTTCAAGAAAAGAGTGAGAAAACACGACTAGATGTTAATCTCATACAATTTTAATTTCCGCCAAAACCCCAGCTTTGTGATCTAAAATTTGATCATGAAGCGAATACATATTTTCCCTATCCTAGTACTGATAGCTATAACTTTGAGCTGCCAATCGACCCCTCCCCCCTACGACCCTACTGATGAGCTAAGCGCATTACGAGACTCCATAGAACAAGAGGCATATCGGAAGGTCAATGCGATAGTCGTCTATCAGGGAGATAAGGTGCTAGTCGAAGAATACTACAATGGGACCACCAAAGATGACATACACGACGCCCGATCAATCGGTAAATCTGTCGCTTCAGCCTTGCTAGGCATTGCTGTTGATGAAGGGTATATCAAATCACTAGATCAGCCCATTTCGGATTTTTATGAGCTGAAGGAGTACGACAACTACAGCGAACAAAAAGGCAAGATTAAACTAAGAGACTTGGTGACCATGACCAGTAATTTTGATGGTAATGATAATGATTCAAATAGCCCAGGCAATGAAAATTATATGTATGATCAGCCCAACTGGGTCGAGTGGGCCTTAAACCTTCCCGTCGATAGCACCCGCAGCGCAGGAGAAAGCTGGAACTATTTTACCGCTGGGGCTGTGCTCATTGGGGATATTTTGGATAAAAGCCTACCGAATGGCCTGGAAAAATATGCTGAAGAAAAACTGTTTGGGCTATTAGGTAATGACAACTACCAATGGGCCTTCACCCCTCAAGGCGTCCCGAGTACCGCTGGAAACTTTAGAACAACAGCCATAGGATTCGCCGATTTTGGACAATTGTATTTGAATGGAGGAGCTTGGCAAGGCCAGCAAGTGATCTCCGAAAACTGGATCAAGGATAGTCAGCGTGTTCACATAGCCACCACATTTAAACCTCGATCTTATGGCTATTTCTGGTGGATCAAAGACATCGTCTTGGATAATGCAACTTACCGAACGGAGTACTGCTCCGGAAATGGAGGCAATAAAATATACATCATTAAAGAGCTGGATGCTGTTATTGTGATACTGGCAAGCGCCTACAATACTAAGTACATGCACACCCAAGCTCGCGAAATTACCAGTCAGTTCTTGATTCCTATCCTTCAGAAAAATGCATTGCAACCAAAGTAATATCAGTCTATTATAGAAATATGCTATAATTTAGCTCATACCTGACGCAAAGTGATTTGCCCTATTGCAAAGTGCTTTGGTGCAGTACATACTGTACTTAGGATGAAAATAACTTCTTGGCTAACTATTTTTCTTCTACTAGTGTCTTTCAATAACAGAGGTTATTGTCAGGCTACTAAGAATTTGCCCAAGCTTTATCCTTCGCGTATTCAGCCCTTTCAAGACAATACTTTTTTTCAAAATTATTGTGTCAACAAAATTATCAAGACGCCTGACGGTCGACTCTGGATGCCTACCTGCCGCTCATTGAAATCCAGCTACGACTTACCACTCCTACAATATGATGGATATACTTTCCGCACGCTTGAGCTTGACTTGCCAATTTTGGGGGTATCGGAAAATATTCATTTTGAAGGCTATGTCCCAAATCTCGGAATTATTGGTTGCATCAACACGCCATGGAAGTCTATTTTTTTCGTTTATAATCATCGCAGTGGAGAAGTGACACACATGCCTTTGCCAGAAGGTATGGTAGGGGCCATCTATGCTCGTTCTAAAGACGCTATTTGGTTTTTTCAAACGCTTCAAGATGGCACCCAAGTAGTTTACTTTTGGGATGGCACCCAACTAATAAAAGAAGCCGAATTGATACTTCCTGCATCGATGGGATATACAAGCGAGGGAAATAGATTTAAGGTAAATCCAGGTAAGGCCATCTGGGTGAAGGAGTCCATTTACTACTCTAATCGCTACTTTGGGCTGATTCGCTACGACCCCAATGCTAAATCCCTGCTTGCTATTCCTGACCATCTTGAAGGTATGAGCCCAAGTGATTCCCCTTGTCCAAAGTCAAATGGGGACATGAATATTTCTATTCTTAATAAAAAGGATTCCATTTTTATAGCCCATTTATCAAATCGGATCAATATGGTCAAATGGGTACACTCGGAGGAGCGATGGGAGCGACTATTTGATGGGCGAGAATGTATACGCAATGGTAGTATTTTTCAGGACTCAATTGGAAATATTTTATTCTGTGCACAACAAGTGGACAAAAAGTATGAGGCTGTACTACTAGACCTGAAGGGCCGGTATTGGGATTTTTCTCCAATGATAGAAGACCTTCCTTTTATTTTTTCTATCGCTAGTCCTAATTTTTTTGAACAGCTTCTGATAGCTACTCAGGCTGGTGCCCTATCTATTGAAGTACAACAAGAAAATGCTATTGCTACCCTTTTTGAAGGCCAAGACATTCGGAAAGTGCTAGCCGTGGATACTTCTTCCTTTTTAGTTAAACCGCAGAAAAAGGAATGGCAACTGGTACAAGGAAACAACATAGTAGACGGGCCTTCTATTTTTCCTAAGCTGCAGGTGTTAAAAAAAGGAAACTATCATCACTTTGTAAGTAAGGATAGCGTCCTGTTTCTTTTATCTTCTGTAAAGCAAGAAGACGGCTTATACCATTATCTATTAGCAGACCTTAAAAGTGACCTTGACGCTACCTGGATCAGAAGTCCAAGAAAAGCCGCTTTGGGGTTCTTGGAAGTAGTCACTGACACCTTGGGCAAGCATAAAATTTTAGCACTAGATATAGATGAAACTAATATCCTGCTTACGATAGATCCAGAAAAGTATCAGTTGGATACGTTTAAAATAAGGGATACTGTCGTCCAGATAGAAAAAATTAATATCAATCACACGACCCTCATAAGGGATGGTTCTTATTGGATATGTGCATCAGAGGGCCTATTCCAGCTCCATCCGCAACGTGGAATATTTAACCATTTTAATGAACAACACGGTTTTACAGACGCTCGGATGATGTCGTTGCACGAAATGCCTAATGGGCATTTGTGGGTAGGTACGGTTACTAGCGGCATACAGGTGTTTGATCCCATCCAACAGCGAGTCGTTCAGATTATTGACTCCGGGAAAGGGCTCAGCAACAATACGGTTCCCATAATTCTATCAGATGATGATGGAGACGTTTGGGCAGGAACATTTAATGGGTTGAATTTGATCGCTCCCCAGGGGCAGATTATTACGCGTCTTTTTGTAGAAGATGGCCTACCCGATAACGAGTTTAATCGGTTTGCTTTTGATAAACTAGTAGATGGAAGATTACTCCTTGGCACTACCAATGGTTTATGTATCATCGACCCCCAATCTTTAAAACAAAATCTTCGGTCTCAAATTGCCCAGATTTATATCTCTAAGCTAACTTACTACGATCAAGATAAAGAAGAGCTAGTTTCTACCTTCAACTACGAGCCCCAAGGCCCGCCCCTACAGCTCCCTGCCAACCGTAGGAATCTAATTATCAAAGTTGCTATGTCTAACTACGGGCATACATCAACCAATATCTTCTCCTACCAGCTGGAAGGGATTGATACAGACTGGAATGTAGTCGGCTCATATCCTGTTCTTAATCTATCTAATTTACCGGCCGGTAAATACCGCTTGCTTATTAGCGGGGTGGATGATAAGGGAAATTGGGCAGCAGCACCCATTGCCATCCCATTATATGTCCGAGATTATTTCTATAAAGAGTACTGGTTTTACGCGCTCTGTCTTTTGGCGTTAGTTATCATCGCGCTTATCTGGATTCGGTATTTGCAACAGCAACGCCTTCTACTAAGAAAAGAAGTGGCTGCTCAAACCCAGCAGATACGGGCCGATAAAACCGTTATTGAACAACAAGCCAATGAATTGAGGGAGGTAGACGCTCTGAAGAGTCGCTTTTTTGCCAACATATCGCATGAGTTGCGCACGCCCATTACCCTCATCACTACACCCATTGAAAACCTGATCAAAAAGTATGGAGATAAAGTCGATCCACATATTCAGCGATCTCATGAGATGGTGTACCAAAATGCAAAAAAGTTAGGCGGCCTGGTAGAAGAATTATTAGAACTTTCCCGCCTAGATGCGGGCAAGCAAGACCTCACCACTACGCCAACCGATCT
>JBCCRH010000166.1:0-11774 GCA_039208045.1 Bacteroidota bacterium | reverse complement strand
TAGAGAGCGTTGTCTACCCATCAGATTAACTTGTAGGTTACACCAATCAGCTAGTTTAATAGGGCCACCGATCATGATGGTGAAGGAGCGTTGGAAGTCGAGGTTGAGGGCGGTGAAGACTTGCTGGTTGGTGCCAGGGAGTAGGGTGGGCTGGAAGTTAGAGATGGCGTCGTGCTCGTCGTTGTACTGGAAGGAGAGGAGGTATTGGCGGTAGATGAAGTCTATTTTGTAGTTGTTGCCAAAGCTGGGCTGTAGGGCAATATTGCCGAAGAAATAGGTAGTGGGGTCAAGGAAAATAACGAAAGGGGCCAGGTTGCCGAAGGTGGGCCGATTGATGCGGCGACCATAGGATAGCTGGCCGGAGAAAGACTCGGAGAATTGATGACTTAGGAAGGCAGTAGGGAAAAAATTGCCATAGTCTAAATCCAGAATGGAGCTGCCATCGCTATTATTGAGTTCAAGGTCGGTGTATTCGTAGCGAAGGCCTAGGCTGAGGTCGGTTTTTGTAGATAGTTTAAAGTCAGCAGAGACATAAGCAGCAGTAATATTTTCGTCCAGAGTGGCATCTTGGTTGAGTCCATCTTCTACCTGAAAAAGGCCATTGCTGCCAAAGTTATTGGTCACTGTATTTTGGAGGTTAGAGAAGATACCTTTAGCTCCTAGCTTAAGCTTAATGTGCTCAGTAATAGGATCCTCAAAATCAACTCTCGATACCCAAATATTGACAGGCGTTTCTTTTGTTGCATTGATTGCTTCTGTGGAGAGGAGCTGCTCATTAGCATTTCGTTCTTCTACTTGGTAATCTACGGGGTTTGATTGGCGGTAGTGTAGGCGTTCCAAGTCCGCTGTTATGGTAGAGCGTTTGAACTGATGCGTTAGGTTTAGATTTCCGCCCAGACTGCGCCAACGACTTAGCTCTTGATTGGCAATAGAAAAGTTAGTGCGCTCAGTTCCTTCTTGGATAAAGCCCTTATTGAGTGCATCCATATTCCACTCATTGATAGATGCTGTGAGTAGGGCACCCAAAGTGGTGTTTTTACCCAAAGACACATCTACACCAGCCCGCAAATCGCCATTGGCAGTTACCGGATCGCGTTCGCTAACTGATCGAGTAACAAAGGGTACACTTTCCTCTTCCACCGTGCGATCATTCGTAAATGTTTGTTCTTGATTATTGCGATTAAGCGATAGATTGGCAAACCAATTCCACGCGCCTTTCCGATGATTGATATTGAAAGAGGCCCCTTGCTTATCGCCCCCTGGCCCATAGCCCAGCGTTGCCGAAAAAGCACCATTCGTCCCATCGTCCGCTCGTTTGACCAAAACGATATTGATAACCCCGCCATTGCCGCCTGCCTCAAAGCGCGCTGGTGGATTGCTAATCAGCTCAATACGTTCTACATTATCTGCATTCATGCCATCTAGCATCTGTAGTAGCGCCTCAATAGGCTGGCGTGCCATCCGACCGTTGATTGTAATGACTACACCATCGCGACCTGCCATCGAAAGGATATTTCTAGCTCGATCTACGATAACACCAGGGGAGCGCTCCAAGACTTCCAAGGCCGTTCCCCCAGCCGTACTAATATTGGCCTGTACGTTGATCGTTAAGCGATCCAGCGCAAGCTGGTAAAGCGGCTTTTTGGCCGTCACGGTCACATCTGCGAGTTGCGCACTTGATGCTAAAAGCTGGAGTTTGCCCAGGTCAAGAGACGTCTCAAGGGTTATGGATTGGTAGTAATCTTCATAGCCTAGAAAGGAGACCTTGAGCAAATAGCTGCCCACTGGGCATTGCTCGATGACAAAGGTTCCTTCGTCTTCGGAAATAGCCCCACGTACTAGCGTAGAGTCTGTTCGCTGGAGCAGCAGGACATTTGCATAAGCGATAGGAGCATCGGACTCATCGACCGTTTTGCCAGTAAGGCTGACTTGGGCAGTAAGCTGAGCGCAAAAAAGGGTTAGGATGGTAAGGATAGATAAACATTTCATAAGGCAAGTCAATTTTCTTCACGCTAAAGAAACTCATCTCCTGAGGGCTGTAACGGTCTTCGTGCGAGATAGCGGCCTTAGCAGGACGGAAGTACGCTTTGTGCAGCTTGAGTGCGAGAGTCGTTATTCAGCATCCAAAAGGAGCCTTTGGTACCGGTTTTTGCTCCATTTTCGTTGAAATATGTATCTTAATCGGCATGAATAAATGGTTTAACATTTACCAGGAGTGGAACTGGGAGCGCCTTTCTCGGCACCTTTTTTATTGGTCGGCGTGGACGATTTTTCTGAGTGTAGTGAATGCGGTGATGATGCCATTCTGGACCTACTGGCAATGGCTAGCCTTTGAGCTGTCGGTACTGCCTGTAAAGATTGGCTTTTCCTACCTCGTCGCGTATTGGTTGTTACCAAAATACCTGTATCCGCGTAGGTATCTCGCTTTTCTCGCTAGCTACCTCTTCTTTTTTGTGGTGTTTAGTGGCCTACTGATTGTGGTGGATATAAATTTTGTCTACCCAGTCATTCTGAAGCAAAAAATCTACAACGGCTTTTTTGCGGATGCCGTGCATTGGTGCATTCAATTGATTCACATTTCAGGTTTGGTAGTAGCTATTAAATTCTTGCAGAATTTTCGCCACGAACAAGCACGCCTCTTTGCACTCCAAAAGGAAAAGATTGAGACCGAGCTCAAATATCTAAAGAACCAAGTACGTCCGCACTTCCTGTTCAACACCCTCAATAGCCTCTACGGCATGGTGTTAGAGAATCACCCCAACTCCGCCGAATCAATCGTCACGCTATCAGATATGATGAGCTATATGCTGTACGAAAGTGAAGAAGAATACGTTTCGCTACAGCGAGAACTCCAGCATATCCAAGACTATATACAGATGGAAAAGCTGCGTTATCAGCGCAAGCTTTTGCTGGAAGTAGAATGGCCAGAAGCGATGCCGGACTTACTAATCGTGCCCCATTTATTGCTACCTTTTGTAGAAAATGCCTTTAAACACGGCCCTGGCAAAAACCCCATGCAATCTAGCATTTACGTAAGTGTACAAGTAAGCGGAAACATGCTGGAACTGTGTATTCAAAATACCTACAAATCTGACGCTATTGGCGAGCAGGGTGCTTCAGGAATAGGACTTGAAACCGTTCAAAAACGACTCCAAATGCGCTATCCCAATCGCTATCAGCTAAGGATTGAAGCCAACGAATTGTACGAGGTTTACCTACAGGTTGAGCTAGAGCAAGTACCTCAGCACGCACTAAATCTTGCCTAGATGAGTCGCCCACCTTTACAATGCGTCATCATCGATGATGAAGAAATTGCCGTTCGCGTTTTGAAGCGCCACATAGAGCAGGTGGATGGGCTAGAGGTCACTGCCGTTTTCTATTCTGGTGTAGAAGCGTACTTGGAGCTAGAAAAAATCGCATGCGATGTGCTCTTTCTCGATATTCGCATGCCGCAGCTATCAGGTCTTTCTTTATTAAAAATGCTCAAGAAGCGCCCGCTCACTGTACTCACTACGGCACACCGCAATTTTGCCTATGAAGGCTTTGAGCTAGATGTAGTTGACTTCTTACTCAAGCCTATTGGGTTTGAACGATTCTTACGTTGTGCAGGCAAGCTCTTACAGCTTGCTGACCAACCCACCACTCCTGCTACTACAAGCTCGCTAAGTGGCTTCCTAATCATAAAAATCCAGCGCAACCGTATCCGAATTCCTTATGCTGATATACTCTATTTAGAAGCTATTCGCAACCGCTGCGCCATCGTCACGACCAAGCAGAAATATACGCCTGCCGTTCCCCTGTCAACTCTAGAGCAGGAGTTACCTGAAGACTTTTTCCTGCGCGTCCACCGTTCTTTCATTATCAATCTCGCCCATGTAAAGCGTTTCAATAAAGACTTTGTCTTTCTGGGAGAGGATATTCCGATTTCCATTGGTCGGTCGTATCGGCCTACAATACTCCCTCGATTGCAAGATGGATAAAAAAGCCCTTTCTCCACCTGAGGCGGGAAAGGGCAAAAAACAGGATAAAAATTGCATATATGTCTTGTCTCGCTCAGTGAGCGCAGTCGAACTGAGTCGAGGCCCTTATTTCGTCACAGGAACCCGAAGGTCTACTTGCAGCGTCTTACCCACCACAAAGCCCATCAAGGGGCCTTTGATGCCATAATCCTTACGCTTTACTTCGAAGCTACTTACAAATAAACCTCCGGTTGATTGTTGCTCAAAGGTAAAAGGAATGCGTACCTCCTTTTGTACGCCCCGCATATTCAAATCACCAACAACGGCATAGCCTTCGCTGGTTTTTTCGAACTGCTTAGAACGAAATGTAATGTTGGGGTGGGAGGCCGCGTCGAACCAACTCTCACCACGGGCATGCTTGTCCTTGGTGCTGTTGCCGGTGTTAATAGAGTTGACGTCTACTTGGACGTCCATTGTGGATGCATCTAGATTGTTTTCGTCGAACACAATCGTTCCCTGTAATTGGTCAAAAGTGCCGCTGGCAGAGGCTGTGCTGAACTTAATCTTGTAATCTTCGTCGATCTGCCAGGCTGCGGCTAGCTCCTGAATACCGGTATAGGCGGTCAACAGAAAAAAACTGAATACTAATGCTACATTCAATAATCGCATGATCTTAATTTTGGATAGGCCAAGCAGATTTGCAATCTGCGGTAATGTTAGCCTTGTTCTGAAATAGTTTAATCGTTAATGAATTTGATCGTCAACTCCTTACGAGCCGACGCTAACTCAAAAGCGCATTTCTTGAAAGAAGGTTTACCCAAATGTGTCATATTCGAAGCACCGACGGGTTCTTTAGGCATACCAATCCAATTTCGATCCATTTCGCCATTATTATTTTCATCTAACATGACTGAAACGGCATAAGTCCCAAAAGGAATATCGGTAAACTCATGCTTTATGACTTTGCTATTAGCAGGTAGTTTAATTTCCTTGAAGGCCTTAGCGCCTTCACTGGGGAAGCCATCCTTACTATTGAACAGGCGTATGATGACCTTAGCTGATTTATTGACTTTCACTTCGGGAACTTCCACGGCTATGGTGCCAGTTTGTGATTCAGTCGGTAGAAAAAAGCCCAATATGGGGAGCAAGCTCATGATTAGTATTTTCATAGTCAAAAGGAATTTGGTTATTGATTAATTAATAAGCCAGCTAAGAGGTATAGCTGTACTTCGGCTTGTTTGATAGTATACTGATAATTACTGATGCGGTTTTGCGCTGCGTTGAGGTTGAGCTGTGCAGCGCGGACGTCGGTATTCGTAGCGGTTCCTAGCGTGTACATGTTCTGCATATTCTCCAGGTTGCGTTCGAACATCTTGAGGTTGCTTTGTTCAATTTTCAGCTGTTCCAGCGTATTCTGGTACGTAGCATATGCGTTATGTAGCTCTTTGATCAGTTCGTCTTGTGTATCCGTACGCTCCATGAAGCGTTGCTCTTGGCGCAGCTGTGCACTCTGCGACTTGATTTTTCTCGCGCCACCATCAAAGATGGGATAGTTGAAGCGCACCCCAATATTTGGGCCAACCGTTCGAGATACTTGTAAGAAATTCGCGTCATTTTGCAAGTAAGAAAAAGTGTTATTGGCGTAAGCTTGTAGCGTAGGGCGAAAGGCTGCTTTACTGAGCTGTACGTCGAGATCGGCCATACGGATGTTCTTTCCGCGTAAGCGCAAAATGGTATTACGCTGTAGCAAACTGCTTTGCAATTCCCTCAAACTGAGGCTCGGATTGAGCGTAACGGTTGTATTGATCTCAAACTCATTTTCTGGTGCTTTGCCCATCAAGCGGTTGAGGTTGCGCTGGGCATTTTCGCGATTCAGTTCGAGGTCACGCAAGCTCGCACTATCGGTTTTGAGGTCTACCTCAATTTGCAAATATTGCAAGCTGCTGCTGGTACCATAGCTGGCATCTTCTTCGGCTCTTGCTAAGCGTTCCTTCGTCAGTTCCAAGCTCTGTTCGGTAATATCGATCAGCGACTGCATCTGCGCCATTTGTAAGTAGGCGCTGGTGACTTGTGCAATAGTCTGCTCAATAGCTTGCTGCAACTGTAGTTTGGCAATACCATTGGCTGCTTCCAGTTGTTCTAAGCGATAGGTACTAGCTTTTCCATCTAACAGCATCAGCCTAATTTCTGGCCCCAGCTGAATACTATTAGAAATACCATTTAGCTCAATCGGATCGCTTTCGGGCGCGCCTGGGTTTAGTGCCAGCGTCTCGATACTTGCATCACTCCAGCCAAACTGGTAGCTGGCATTGAACTCCACAATAGGTTTTTTACCTACCATAGCGGGGTCTATTTGCATCGCACTGATCTTTTCGTCGTATTGCTTGATCTGTATCTGGTGGTTATTGGCTAATGCTTCTTGTATGGCGCTTTCTAAGCTTAGGGTGTTTTGGGCTTTCGCCAAAAGGGTGGGGCATGCAAAAAGTATTAATAAGAAATATGTTTGAAAATTCATTTTCTTTCTTTTATATGAATGCATCAGACTTGTGTTGCCTTTAGTTAAACTCGTCTTAGTTAATCTCTTGGGTTCTAAGCTTGGTTTTCGCCTCAAGCCGGCGGGGCTCTTCATTTTTTCCCCGATAGCTATCGGGGCCAAAAAACGAAGCAAAAACGCTAGAAAAGGCGAACTCCTCCGTCAGACAGTGCCTTTTCGGGCAGCCGCCACCAAATGGGGCATATACCATAGCGATTTGAAGTTTGATGCAGTTCATCAGTTATTAGAGTAATGTTTTTAATCTTGAATCTGGTAGCGTAGGGCCTTGATTGCGGGTTCTACTTCTTCGGGGGTAATCGGCTGTCGCTTGATGAGTTGCTTGCTGGATACGCGTAGGCCATTGTACAGGTGTAAGATGGCTGGCAATAGGAGTAGCACATTGAACAAGCCAAAACTCAAGCCATAGGCTATTGCAATAGCTGGACCTTTTAAGAACTGCGCACCTACACTGGTAGAGGCGATGAGTGGCGCTAAGCCAGCTACGGTAGTAATGGTGGTTAGCAGGATGGGGCGAAAGCGGGAGGCTGCGGTTTGGCTCAGAGCTGTTTTCCAAGTTTCGCCTTCTTGCAATTTTTGGTTGAGGGTGGAAATGAATACCAGGGAGTTATTCACAAATACTCCAATCAAGGCGATGGTACCGACAAAGGAGAAAATATTTAGCGGTAAGCCTTGCAGCCAGTGCCCGATTACTACTCCAATCAATGCAAAGGGAAAGATGGAGAATACTAGAAAGGCTTGTGAGAAAGAGTTGAAATTGAGGACAATCAAGCCAAAAATGAATAGCAAAATGATCGGGCCTACAATCTGGATCGCTCCCAACATCTTGAATGACTGGCGGTTCTGGCCTTCGATGGAATAGTCGACACTTGGGTATTGTGCCAAAATATCTGGCATATACTGTTGCTCAATCTCTCCGATCACCACTGGGGCAGATACATCGATACTGCCTACATTAGCTTCTACGCGAATCTCCCGGCGGCCTTCCAAGTGGTTGATAGCAAGCGATCCTTTCTTGTCTTCAATTTGTACCAAATTGCTGAGTTGGTAGCTATTGCCTCGACCATCGCCAATCATCATATTGTTGAGTTGGTTTTCATCGCTTCTTCCAGATCGAGGGTAGCGCACCCACACCTTCACCTCGTCCTCGCCGCGTTGCAAGCTCTGCACTTCTACCCCAAAGAAACCAGCACGCACCTGCCCCATAATCTGCCCCAAGCTCAGTCCCAAGGTGGAAGCTTCTGGCTTCAATTTGAGGATCAGCTGCTTTACGCCTAGTTGGTCGTTATCCGAAATATCCTTTACGTCTGTACGCGTAGCGAATTTTGCTTTAAGCGCATCTTTCGCATCGCGCAATTCGTCCATATCTCGGCCGTAGAGAGCAAAGGAAATGGGCTTGCCAAACACTGCTGTCGTTGCCCCAAGGCCAAAAACCAAGCTCTCTGCCTCAGGAATATCTGGCGATAGCTCTCGCATCCGATTCGATAATTCAAAGGAGCTAATACCACGCTGCTCCCCACCGAGGTAGGTAACTTTGAGTTTCCCTTGATTGGGCTGCGGCCCCGTAATTTGCTCTACAAAGCGGACGACCTGCTCACCATCTTCGCGCCCCTCGCTATATTCTGCATTCATGAGCCAAATGGCATCTTCGATCTCGGCTAATTTTGCTTGTGTAACTTCCACCGGTGTACCGGGCTGCATACTTAACTCCACGAAAACGGCATCATCATCTAAATTAGGAAAGAACGTAAAGCCCACATTGCCACTACCAAGCAAGGCAAATACCCCTCCCAATGCAGCAATAAATAGGATAACCGTTAAGAAGGATAGCCAACGGTTACCAATGGATATGTGCTCGTAGACTGGTAAATAGATTTTATCCCTTAGAAATTGTAAAATGCGATCAAACCAACGCTCGATTTTACTCGGTTTGTGGTCAGCTCGTAAGCCCTTACTATGCGCCAAGTGAGCAGGCAAAAAGAAGAAACTTTCGATCATAGCAATAATCAACGCAGCCACTACTACAAAACCCATTTCACCAAAAAACTCCCCTGCCTGCGTAGGTAAGAAAAAGAACATTGAAAAAGCAACCGCTGTAGTCGTAAGAGAAATCAACACGGGCGTCACCATTTCCATCGTACCCTCTAAAGCGGCCTTTATTGGAGGAACGCCTTTGTTCTTTGCCCACTGGTAGATATTCTCCCCAATCACTACGCCATCATCTACCAAAATACCCAGTACCAAGATGAAGCCAAACAAAGAAACCACATTGATTGTCATGTCTTGAAGCGGCACCAAAATGAACATCCCAATAATGGAAACCGGTATTTTAAGGGCCACCCAAAAGGCTAAGTAACGGTCCAAAAACAGCGCCAAAACCAATAAGACCAATATGATTCCTACAATGCCATTTTCAACCATTGAATTGAGGCGATCTTTCAAATTGAGGGTGCCATCTTCCAGAACCGTTAATTGAATATTTTCGCGTGAAGCGTTAAATTCCGTCAAGTAGTTGCGGGCTACTTGGGCATTATCCAAGATGTTTTCTTCGGATAAGGAGTGGATAGTCAGGGTAACTATCGGCTTGTTTTTCAGGTAATTACCTTGTGCGTTGTCCGCAAATCGGTCGATTACATCAGCGACATCTTTCAACAAAATGAGGCGACCGCTGCCATCGGCTTTGATGGTAATATTCTGTAGCTCCTTGGCATAATACCCTTTGTTATCTGCCTTAATGGTAATATTTTGTTGGAGCGTCTTGATCTCACCACCAAAGGTTTCTAGGTTAGCCAGACGCACGGCCTGCGCCACCTGCTCAAAGCTGAGTTGGTACTTGCGTAAATCGTTCTCCCGTATTTGTATTTCAATCTCCTCGGCAGGCAGGCCGCTGACCTTAATATCAGAAATCTCAGGTGTTGCTAACAAATCATTTTTGATCTGGTCTGCATAATCTTTCTTCACGGCGAGCGGTACATCGCCAGTGATGCCCAGGATCATCGCTACGTCTTTGATTTCTATTTTTTCAATAATGGGAGATTCTGCTCGATCGGGAAAATTATTAATCTTGTCGACAGCATTTTTTACTTCTGCCAATACATTGTTGGGGTCTGAATCTTCGGTCAATTCAACTAGTATCGTCGCTATATTTTCGCCAGAAGTAGAGGTTACTCGGTCGATGCCTTGGATACCCTCTAGATTCTCTTCTACTTTAATGGTAATCCCTTTTTCGACCTCCGACGGGGAAGCGCCAGGGTAGGGGACGACTACGGAAACGAAGCGTACCCGTTGCTTGGGAAAGTTGGTGCTTTGGGTTTGCATCAGTTGTAGAGCACCAAGGCCTACTAGGAGCACCAGACAGAGGTTTACTACCGTTGGGTGCTCAATAAAATATTTTATGATTGATCGCATGATAATGAGTAGTGAAGGTTAAGTTTAACGTTGAGCTTGTGCTTTGGTGCCTACAATGGGGTCAGAGATGGGCTCGACAATAACGAGCTGGCCCTTTTCTAAGCCATGGACCCATACGCTCTTGTCTTGATACTGTACCGGTTGTACATCTTGTAAGCTGACTACTTGATCGCTGATCACATGTACCTGGTTCGCTCGATTCAGGGCGTGTACCGGGAGTTCTACTACACGCTCTAGGCTATTTCCACCTAATTCCCCCTCCAAAAAGAGGCCTTTGCGTAAATTTTTTCCGCTCAAGCGGACAAAAACCGGTACTGCTTGTGAAGTGGGGTCGATAGTGCCGCCAAAACGGTGGATAGTGCCCGTCCAGCGCTCGTTGGTATTGGTGTGTACAAAAGGAATTTTATGGCCCACTTTTAGGTATTCGAGGTCAGCGGTAGAAATGGTCGTCTTGAGCTCAAATACATCGGTTCGGCTATAGGTAGCAAGGGGCTTGCCGGCTCCAATTACCGTGCCAGGCGCTACACTCCCGCTCACCACCACACCCGTAAAGGGAGCACTGATCTTGTACTTTGGCCCCAATTCCTCAGTGCTTTTTATGTTGTAAAAATTAGCGTACACGCCATTGGCCGAAAGGAAATAGCGTAACTGCTCATTGTTGACCTCTGGAAGTGCCGCTAGGGGGGCGTCCGCCTCAAAATTGCGTAGATAGCTGTCCCAGGCTGGGTGTGCATCGGGATAATCCAATTTGATCTGTGACATAATACGAACCAGAGCGGTTTGAAATTGGCTCTTTTGTGCTTGTAGGTTGTACCGATACTGCTGGTCTTCGATACGTACCATGGTTTCTCCTTTGCGGTAGCTAACCCCTTCGTTGAGCAGTTTTTTACTTGCAAGCGCTTTGCCTGGTACTTCTGCCACGAGCTGTAGCTTTTCTAATGCTTGCACTCTACCTGTTAAGCGAATCTCCATCGACTGATCGGTGGGCTGGGCAGTGATGCACTGGTAGGTTGGAAGGGCAGCAGGCGCAGCATTGACTTGTATCGCTCTGGGAGAGGATTCTTTTTCTGTGGGTGGCTCCTGATTGGAGCATTGCAGACTCAGTAAGCTAATGGCTAATGCTAGACTGACTTGGACGATTCTAATCATTGGATTTGTCTATTTAGTTTAATCATTTGATTAAATGCTCATTAAAAAAAATGGGCACTGTTAGTTAAAGTATATTGTATTCAAATTGTTTAATCATTTGATTAAATTATTTGAAAATTTTTTAGTTATTCGGGAGGGTTAATGTATAACGACTTGATAATCATATCGGGTATCATCTTCTTTCGTTGTTCCAGCATCTCCTCAAACCCTTCTTCATTGATTCCCGTCTGGAATTCCAGCATGGGCCGTGCAAGCGTGGGAAAAATGACCAAGCCAATGAGATTCGACATGAAATTTTCTATACTCAATGGCCTGATGATGCCCTGCTCTGCTAGCTCTTTAAGTTGTCTTTTTAAGCTTTCTACGGGTGCACCGCCGCCTATGCGCGCTTCCAGCTGCTCTACATTATTCTGCATTTCCGATAGGATGAACATGGGCAAATGAGGATTTTCTCTAATGAAGTCGATATAAGCGGGTACAAACGCTCTTATTTTGACGTACAGCGGGTCTTCTCCATTTACCATTTTGGTGATCAAGTGGTGGAACTCTCCCAGTTTCTTTCCCATCACCAACTGGAACAGCTTCTCTTTACTCCTAAAATAGTAGTGCAAGCTCGCGATGTTAATATCCGCAGCCTCCGCTATATCTCGAGTTTTTGTCGCTTCGTAGCCTTTTTCCGTAAACACCTGTTCAGCTGCTTTCAGGAT
>JBCCRH010000165.1:0-11793 GCA_039208045.1 Bacteroidota bacterium | reverse complement strand
CTTATGTAATGGACATGCCACTTTAGCAATGCCATTCGCATCACCCAACATGCCTCTGCCCAGCACCATTTCCATTTTGTGTGGACACAAATTCTGGCAGGCATACCACTTGCCTTTCCGAGTGTAGTGGAATATGGCAATCTGCTTGCCTTGGTATTTGATACAAGCCCCACCATTTGTCGGAAAAGCACTAATAGGGGCGGCTTTGTACCAGTGGGTTACTTCTGCGGCTGTTACTGTGGCGTATAATTCTAAAATGTCCTTCATAGCAATTTAGTTTTTAGTGGTGCACGCTTACCACTTGGATGGCATTTTTTGGTCGCGCATGGGGATGAATTCGATATTATCATCTGACTCATCGCTATTCACGAAGTGTCGGAAGCGATCTCGCAAGGCGGGCGATTCCACTACTTCTTTCCACTCGCATTTGTAGTTGCCCACTTTTTTCTGCATCTCCTGCTCCAAGGTTTCGCCAATATTTAGGCGATCTTCTACTACTACTTGCTTGAGGTAGTCTAATCCTCCATCTAGCGTTTCTAGCCATTTGGCTGTGCGCATCAAAGGTGCAGCCGTTTTTAGGTAAAACATCAGATAGCGATCTAGGTAGCGCACACAGGTTTCTTTGTCAATGCCTTCGGCTAATAGTTGGGCGTGCTTTGGGTTGGCTCCGCCATTGCCTGCAACGTATAAATTCCAGCCCTCTTCTGTTGCTATTAGACCAAAGTCTTTGCAGCGTGCTTCCGCACATTCGCGGATACAGCCCGATACACCTCCTTTCAATTTGTGGGGGGATCGAATACCTCGGTAGCGCTCTTCCAATTCAATGGCAAAACTTACTGATTCATCCATGCCATAGCGGCACCAAGTGGAACCTACACAGCTTTTTACCGTCCGCAGGGCCTTACCGTAGGCGTGGCCTGATTCAAAGCCTGCTGCAATCAGCTCTTCCCAAATCAAGGGCAATTGATCTACCCGTGCTCCGAACAAATCGATGCGCTGGCCACCTGTAATTTTGGTATACAAATCATACTTCTTCGCCACCTCTCCAATAACGATCAGCTTCTCCGGCGTAATCTCGCCACCAGGAATACGAGGTACTACAGAGTACGTCCCATTCCGTTGAATATTAGCTAAATAGCGATCATTGGTATCCTGAATGGTCTCTTGCTTTACTGCGGTTTCATCATAAATGACCGCAAAAATCGAAGCCAGTGCAGGCTTACACGACTCACAGCCATCACCTATGCCTATGGCATCTAGCGCTTCTTCATACGACTCAATGCCACGAACTTTGATGATATCAAATAGCTCTCTTCTATTGTATGGAAAATGCTCGCAAATAACTTCTTTGACAGTCTTGCCCATGCTTTTGAGCTGAGCATTTACCAAGTCTTTTACCATTGGTTTGCAACCTCCACAGCCTGTACCTGCTTTGGTGTGTGCGCATACGCCTTTCATATCTGCACAATCCCCTGAAGTAATGGCTCCACAAATAGTTGCCTTCGAGATATTCTCGCACGAACAAATGACTGCTTCGTCCGGCAAGTCCATCACCGAGCCCACCGCATTCCCTTCTCCTCCCCGTGCTCCCAGGATTAAATCTTCTGCATTGGGTGGCAGCGCCAGTCCATTTTTGCTGATTTGCAGTAGCATATTGTAATCGGCTGTATCGCCTACCAAGATGCCCCCTAGTAGTTTTTTGCCATCTTGACTTACGTTAATCCGCTTGTAAAGTCCCTTTAATTTATCTTCATACACAATCGTTCGAACAGTATCCCCCTCCGTCAGCGCTTCCCCAAAACTCGCCACATCGATTCCGATCAGCTTCAGCTTTGCTGACATATCAATATCAGGTGACATGCGCTTGTCCTCTCCCAGTATTTGGGCGACAGCCACCTCCGCCATATCATAACCTGGCGCAACTAGTCCGTATATTTTATCTTGGTAAAGCGCCGCTTCTCCAATGACGTAAATATGCTCATCGGAGCTTCGCATACAATCATCCACCACGACACCCCCTCTCGGCCCAATTGCCAAACCACAGGACTTCGCCAGCTCATCCCTTGGGCGAATGCCCGCTGAAATGACCAACATATCCACAGCTAAAGAGCTTTCGTCACTAAAATCCATTCCTGTGATGGCCCCATTACCCGTGATTTGCTGCGTATTTTTATTGACGTGAATCCCAATATCCAATCGCTCGATCATTTCGGTCAAAATACTAGCACCCGTTTGATCCAGCTGCCTAGGCATTAAGCGTGGGGCAAACTCCACTACATGTGGCAACATACCTAGCTCTTTTACTGCCTTAGCAGCCTCCAAGCCCAACAAACCACCTCCCAGTATTGCAGCGCTCGTTTTCCCCTGCTCCTTCATTTTCTTTCCGTAAGAAATGATCGCATCCAGGTCTTCGATGGTGCGATACAGAAACACACCCTTCTTATCCACACCAGCAATGGGTGGCACAAAAGGCACCGAACCAGTAGCTAACACCAAGGTATCATAAGCTAGCTGCCTGCCTTTGCGAGTCGTCACCACTTTATTTGCTCGGTCAATAGTTGTCGCTAAGGCTCCACAAATCAGTTCGATCCCATTGTCCTTGTACCAATCCGCAGAGGCCAAAGTCAGATCATCTGCTGACTTTCCGTCAAAATACTCGCTTAAATGCACGCGATCGTAGGCAGGGCGTGGCTCCTCCCCTAAAACGGTGAGTTGACAACTACCTTTTGGAGCGTTGGCGACTAGCTTTTCGCAAAACTTATACCCTACCATTCCATTGCCAATTACAACTATCTGCTTCATACCTATATCATTTGAAAACTACTTAGTAAAACAGTAAATGCATGATGCAATTATAAACATAAATTACGTATTATTACTTAATTTTTAGATTTTTTTGATAATATTGCCAGGGTTTAGCTGCTTTTACAAGCAGTAAATCCAGCAGTAATACGTAAAATTGAATTGGTCATGAACCGAGTATTTCCAAAGATTTCTTTAGTTGGCGCAGGCCCAGGTGACCCTGAATTGATTAGCTTAAAGGGCTATAAAGCCATTAAAAAAGCGGATGTTATTTTATATGATGCCTTGGTACATCCGGCGCTGGTAGAAGAAGCCCCCCAATCTGCCATCAAGGTATTTGTGGGGAAAAGAGCGGGGCAGCATAGCTTTTCGCAAGAGCAGATCAATTTCTTATTGGTTCAGTATGCGTATTCGCATGGGCATGTGGTACGGCTAAAGGGAGGCGATGCCTTTGTATTTGGTAGAGGACATGAAGAATTGAATTTTGCGCAATCCTTTGAAATTCCAGTCGAGCTGATTCCAGGTATCTCTAGCTGTATTGCTGTACCGGAGTTGCAGCAAGTGCCAGTTACTCGCCGTGGTGTAAATGAGAGCTTTTGGGTATTGACCGCAACTACCCGTTCTGGAAAATTATCAAAAGATATTGCTGTTGCGGCACAATCTAGCGCAACAATTGTAATTCTAATGGGTTTGAGAAAACTAGCAGCCATTGTGGAGTGCTTTTTGGCGCAAGGCAAGGAAACTACTCCGGTAATGGTCGTGCAAAGTGGCTCCTTTGAGACTGAAAAAGTGGTGCTTGGAAGTGTACAGGACATTGTGGAAAAAGTCAAAAAAGCGCAGCTTGGTACGCCAGCTATTATTGTGATCGGTGATGTAGTGGCGCTACATCCGAACTATAAATCAACTGCTCGACAAACGTATCCTTATGAATCAGCGAAATCCGTTATACCCGGTATTCTTTAAGTTGCATAAACTCAATATGCTCATCGTAGGAGCAGGTGAAGTAGGCTATGAGAAGCTATTTTTTATCTTAAAAAGTAGTCCAGAGGCCAATATCACCGTAGTAGCGACTTGGGTTTCGGATGAGCTAAAAGAGTTGTTGGAAAAAAGAGATTATAAGATCAAGGTAATCATTAAGCCTTTTGAAGAGCACGATATTGATGGCCACGATCTCATTATTGCCGCCACTGACGACCGCGCCCTAAACGAGCAAGTCCAACAATTTGCGAAAGCAAAAGGCAAACTAGTCAATGTAGCGGATACGCCTGATCTTTGCGATTTCTATCTCGGTTCCATCGTCACGCGTGGCCCACTAAAGCTTGCCATTTCCACCAATGGCCAATCTCCCACCTTTGCCAAGCGCTTCCGCCAATTGCTAGAAGGCATTCTACCGGAAGAAGTGGAGGACTTGATCGGTAATCTAAAACTTATCCGAGATCAGTTGGAAGGAGATTTTGAAGAGAAGGTGAGGCAGTTGAATGATTTGACGTCGAGTCTACTTGAAGAGAAATAGGCAGCCCCAATTAAGAAAGGGCCCTACAAGTAGGACCCTTTCGTTGGAACTAGCAAAAACCCTATTTTTGAATGATCAAGCGTTGGGTTCCAATGGTATTACCAATGCGTAACTGCACTAAGTACAAGCCATCTGGTAAAGCTGCTGTTTCTAACACATGCTGGTCCGCCAATCCATCCAGCATTACTGCTTGAACGTTTTGACCTTGAGCATTAAAGAGGTTCAGCATCTTTTGGCCGGCTTGAATTGCCTTGCTATCAAACTCTACACGTACAGTTTGATCAGCACTCGCCACATTTGGAATCACACGGAAAATGTTGTGATCCACTTCTACATTGGTCGTGTTGTCTACTAGACAAGCATCACAAGAATTAAAACAAAAAGCTGGAAGAACCTGCGTATCTCCGGCTTCGATGGTGGCTAAACGGTTGGTAAACGCGCCATCTGGTGTAGTAATGGTACATGCAGTATCCAATACAAAAGCTTCAAACATTTCAGGACCTGCAAATCCCGCCCCATTAATGAATAAGAATTCATAAGAACCAGGTAGCAAAGCTACATCCGCTGTATAAATAAAGTCGCCATCGTCGTCAGACATTGGTACAGATCCGTTCCAGCCCTCAAACATTCCTCCGATAAATACACCACTCGGGTCGATAGCATCCACCTCTGCCATATTTACCTGGAAGGTAACCATTACCTCAGTAGCTGGCTCTGCACAAGTACCATCTGTACTGCACTGCTCGAAGCAGGTATTTATCATCATATCTTCTGCTCCTACTTCTAGGAAACGATCGTTGAAATTATCAGGATTCGCACAATCCTGACCACCAATATTTTCTTTACAAGAGAAATCGGGGCAAGCACCATTAGTAAAAGTGTAAAAACCAGTGTACCCCATTGGCAAACGTACGGTGATCGTATATATACCATCCATATCATCATCCGTCATCGGGTTTTCACCAGGAACACCAAAATCAGCACCACCAGCTAGTTGGATACCAGCAGGATCAACCGTAATAAACTCGGTATTCACATTGAAGGTCACATCCACGGAATCTTGCACTACGCCGCCACAAGCTTCGCAAGAAGCCCAGCATACAGTACCTACTGTCGCATCGCCATCTACGCTAATCACTCTATTGGTAAATTCACCTGAGGTAACTGTACATGGCATACCTGGCATTAGCATCTCGTCATCTGCAAAGTTATCTACTTGAAACTTGTATTCGTTGTTGCCACCTGGCATCATAACCGTAACTTCCCAAATGCCATTGCCCATGTCCGTCATGGGGTTAGCAGCAGTGTCCCAGCCATTAAACTGCCCAGAGGTATATACCGTTGTAAATGCACCGCTGTACTCCGACATATCCACTTGTAGCGTAATCATACCACCTGCAGGGCCTACACCACAAGCATCACAAGAACCCCAGCATACTGCATCTACTGTTGCATCACCATCTACAGTAACTATTCTATTGGTAAATTCACCAGTGGTAATAGTACAAGGAGAGCCTGAGGCAAGCATCTCATCATCCGCAAAATTATCTACTTGAAACTTATACTCATTGTCACCACCTGGCATCATAACCGTGACTTCCCAAATGCCATTACCCATATCAGTCATGGGATTATCGGCATCGTTCCAGCCGTTAAATTGTCCAGAAATATAAACGGTAGTAAAGGATCCTGTATACTCCGACACATCCACCTGCAAAGTGATCATACCAGCTGCCTGCACCACGCCACATGTTGCATCGCAGCTATTCCAACATACTACACCGAGGTCAGCTGCACCAGCGACTGTGACCAGACGATTAGTAAATTCGCCAGTGGTTAGCGTACACGGATCACCAGGAGTGAGTGACTCCTGCATTGCCCACTCATCCACCATGAATTTGTATTCATAGTCCCCATCGTTTAGTGGAAGAGTAATAGTAAAGACACCATCACCATCATCGTCTGATAGGACAATATCCGTTCCCCAGCCGTTAAAATCGCCTGCTACGTGTACATTAGTATAAGCGTCGGCGAAACCTGCCATATCTACAGAAAAAGTAACGTCTGATTGTGCGGCCACGCTAAAGACCATACACAAAGACAAAAAGAAAGGTAAAATTAGTTTCATCATTCCAAATGTTTAAGGTTTATGAATTGCTAGTCCAATCAAAAGATTGGTATTAATTAACGAGAGCCAAATTACCTATTCCTGATTTCATACCCAACCCACTTACCACTCTTCCAATACGGCAATAGAAAGTTTTTTCTACACCTAGCGGGTGGCAGTACTCAAAAAGAGAGATTAGACTACTATTTTACTACGTCAAATATGATTTATTATAAACTGTATAATCTTTCAAAGTACTCATGATGCATTTTGTACAGCTAAAAGCGCTCAAAAAATTTGCTTTTTGACTGCTTCTGCAAAATTTTAAAGTCTGTGGGTTTGGAAAACCATCTTTTGTTTTACCTTTAAGCAGCATTAATACTTATTGTAAGTACAACACTTTCATAAACAAACAAAGACCATGTTTACTAACCTCAGCGGCTTAGATATAGCGATCATCTTAGGATATTTTATAGTAGTCTTTGCGTTGGCAGCCTGGGTCACCATCCAAGAGCGGCGAGCAAAAGCGCAGAATTATGGATCAGCAGATTATTTCTTAGGTGGAAAAAACGTGGGTTGGTTTGTCATTGGCGCCTCTTTATTTGCCTCTAATATTGGATCGGAGCACTTGGTAGGCTTGGCTGGTTCTGGGGCGCGAGGAGATATGCCTGCGGCACAATTTGAGATACTCGCCTCGCTCATATTGATTCTATTGGGCTGGCTGTTTGTCCCTTTTTACATTAAGAGTGGTGTGTACACGATGCCTGAGTTTTTGGAGCGTCGCTACTCGTCTAGCGCGCGTAATTACCTATCCATGGTGTCTATTCTGGCTTACATACTCACTAAAATTTCATTAACCATTTTTGCTGGTGCTTTAGTCTTTGAGGTCATGGGGGTCTCCTTCTGGACGGGTGCAATTGTAGTTGTCGTTGCTACTGGATTGTATACCATTTTTGGTGGGCTTCGCGCGGTGATTTATACCGATATGATGCAGATGTTTGTGTTAGTGGGGGGATCTATTGCTATTACGGTATTTGGGCTACAAACCTTAGGGGGGTGGAGTGGCCTAACAGCTACCTTAGCTACTGGCGACATCGAATCGTCCACTTTCTTCAACCTTTGGCGGCCTTCTTCTGATGCTGACTTTCCTTGGACAGGTATTATATTTGGTGCCCCCATCTTAGGAATTTGGTACTGGTGTACTGACCAATTTATTGTCCAACGGGTACTTTCGGCCAAAGATTTGAGTAATGCAAGAAAAGGAACGCTCTTTGGAGGCTTTCTAAAATTGCTGCCCCTTTTCATTTTCATTATCCCCGGTATTATTGCATATGCTTTGGCACAGAACGATCTTATCACTATGGACAAACCCGATGCAGCCCTCCCTGCTATGATCAATGGCTTTCTCCCTAGTGGCTTGCGTGGGTTAGTGCTGGCAGGACTTTTAGCAGCTCTGATGAGTTCGCTCTCTTCTGTATTCAATTCCTGCTCTACCCTGTTTACCATCGATTTTTATAAAAAATGGTACCCCAATGCTACTGAAAGTAGGCTGGTGTTTGTGGGGCAAGCAGCTACGGTAGTGCTTGTGGTAATCAGCTTGGCTTGGATTCCAATGCTACAGACGCTTCTCGCTGCCAGCAGTTTTTATCAAGTGCTACAGAGTATACAAGCGTATATCTCCCCTCCTATTGCGGCGGCTTTCCTTTTAGGTTTGTTTTACAAACGTATTAATGCTAAGGGCGCGATCTGGTCGCTGTGGACAGGCTTTGTGCTGGGTATGACGCGCTTGGTACTAGAAGTAATGAAGTCTAATGAGGCACTTCAAATTGCAGAAGGAAGTTTACTGGACTTTTATGTCAACACTAACTTCTTGCACTTTGCCATCTTCTTATTCGTTGTTGCAGCATTGGTATTGGTGCTGGTGAGCTTAACCGCACCGCCACATACTGCGGAGAAGCTGAAAGATGTGACCTACGAAAAGCCAAGCGATTCGAGCAAAGGGTTCAACCCTAGTAATCCTGATTTTTGGTTGACCATGCTCTTGATTGCCGCTGTCATTATGCTTTGGATAGTATTTAGTCCTTACGGAATAGGGTAAGTCTAGACTTTGGTATGAGTTTAGAGCAACAATTGATTTTCTTGTTTAGCGCTATTGGTGCCTTAAATGGTTTTGCCATTAGCGCCTACTTTCTGTTTAAACGAGGTGAAAAGCGCTTGTCCGATTATTTTCTCGGTGGCTTATTATTTATGATGAGCATGCGGGTCATCAAGTCTGTTTTCCGGTATTTCAATCCTCAACTTTTTGAGACCTTTATCGAATTAGGTCTGACTGCTTGTTTTTTGATTGGCCCCTTCCTATACTTATACATCAAAAGTATGCAGCAGCCGGAAGCTAATTTAAAGCGTACTTGGTGGTGGCATATCGTTCCATTTGTACTCCTCATCACTATTTTTAGGCAGTACTATTCCTATTATGCAGATCGCCAAATTTGGGGGTACTTTATCGAAGGCATTTATAAGCAATGGATGGTGTATATTTTTCTTTCCGCCTACCTTCTCCTACCCATATTCAAAAAGCTGTGGAAACGCCAAGAAAAAGTAACGGATGAAGAAGTGTGGCTGCTTAATATCTTTTTTGGAGTCACTACTGTTTGGTTGGCCTATGAAAATTCGAGGTATACCTCTTACATCGTAGGTGCGCTATCGTTTACCTTTCTACTCTATATTTCTATCCTCCTATGGTTTTACAAACGCTACAACAAATCACTTGCTACCGATCCACCGATCAAGTATGCTAATTCTTCGCTTACTTCTGAGGAAATCATCCAACAGTATCGCAAGCTAGATCAATTGATGCAAGTAGCAAAGCCCCATTTAGACCCCAGTCTGACCATCGCTAAACTGAGTGAGCAGCTGGGGCTGAATAGTAAAGAGCTTTCGCAAATTATCAATCAATCCACCGATAAGAATTACTCGCAGTATATTGCTCAATTGCGGATAGAGGAAGCTAAGCGACTGCTCACCGCTCCCGACTACAGCAATTATAAAATCGCAGCTATTGCCTACGAAAGTGGTTTTAATAGCTTATCTTCTTTTAATGCCTATTTCAAAAAATTGGTAGGAAAAACGGCACAAGCCTATCGCAAACAATCAGCTACCCAGTAAACGAGCATGACTATGAGAAGATTAGTGCTATTATTTTTACTCTTTCCGCTATTTGCCCATGCGCAAGTCCCGTTATTCAATAACTATACAACGCCTGAAGGCCTAGAGGATGCTTCTCCTTCTTTTACTGCCGATGGCCAGGCTATGGTTTTTGCTCGCTACAAGGATTGGTCAAAAAAAGTCCCCTATATGGCCTATCGCGCTGCTGGAAAATGGTACCAGAAGCGACTCCATTTTGTAGATACCCTTTACAATTTAGCAATCTCTCCGGGCAGCACCAGAATCGTATACACTGCTTTTGAAAACCATGACTCAAGTGCCGTACAAGTCCCCTATTTTGTAGATCGTAGGACGATCATGGACTGGACCAGACCTACCAAGCTAGAGCCCTTAGTGGGCATGGGAGCAAGCTATTTTCAAATTATGAAAGATGGTAGTCTACTCTTCTATGCCTCGCACCCTAAAAATGGCATCTACACCTCTACGCCCATTAATGATACTACCTACAGCACCCCGCAATGGCTCAGTGATGCGGTCAGTTTACCCGATAGTGACAGCTTTGATATTTTTATGCATGAGAACCGAGACAAGCTCATCATTTCTCAATACTACAATGAAAAAAAGTATCCCGACCGTGGCGCAGTAGGCCTCTATTACTATGAAAAAATAGACGGAACCTGGCAGCGCATAAAGCGACTTCCGTTGCCATACACCTGGGGAGGAACGATCACTGCCGACAACAAATTTGTCTTTGTGCTAGATGGTATCCTACAATACGTTCCTTTAGAAGAGCTGGACATAGATTGGTGATTTTTAGCCAACAAGTGTGCCAATATCCTGATGTTGGTAGAAAATAGGCGGTGATTTCCTCAGTTTTGATGCGTAATTAATCATCAAAATAGTATTCACCATGAAATTTAATACTCTACTAATAGCCGCCTTTTTGTTGCTTTTATGGACAGATGCAACTGCTCAAAGTGCCGCTCAAACATCCGCTTCAGAAATTACTCAAATCACGGCAACCCTAATGGACTACATCGAGGGTACTGCCAATGGCGAACCCGACCGATTGCGCAAAGCCTTCCATCCAGATTTTAATCTATACACCGTTACGCAGGAAGATAGCTTGCGTATTCGCTCTGGGGCGAAATACATCGCTAATGTAAAAGAAGGTAAAAAATCGAATCGCGTAGGGAGAATCCTATCGATTGATTTTGAAAAGGATGCCGCCATTGCGAAAGTGGAAATCGTTATGCCAGGCTGGCGCATTTTCACCGATTACTTTTTACTACTGAAGTATGAAGACTCTTGGAAAATTGTACACAAAAGCTATACTTGGCGCCCATTCCCCGCCCCTCCTGTCAAGAAATAAAAACCTACGAAAAACAGAACTATGCGATTACTCATTAGTTTTCTATTGCTCGTTGCTACTTGCAGTGCTTGTTCGCTGCCTGCTCAGCCAGTAGAGGAACGCCTGGACGATCTCGGTCCTGCCATACAACAACTATTGAATGATTATCATGCAGCAGGACTCGCCCTTGCGGTAGTTGATAAAGATAAGGTGCGCTTCGCTCGGGGTTACGGCTTTCGAGATGTAGATCAGCAACTACCTGTGGACGAACATACCGTATTTGGCATTGGCTCCATAACCAAAGCCTTCACAGCGAGCATTCTCGGCCAATTGGAGGTACAAGGTGAGCTCGACTTTTACGATAGCCCACAAACGTACTTACCTGAACTTTCTTTCTCTACTGACGAGATGAACGAGAGCATCCGTATTCATCATTTGCTCACGCATAGCACAGGGCTTTCTGGTTTTATGACGGAGTCCACTGCTATTCTCTTCCTTACGGAAAATAGGCAAGCACTTTTGCAGCGCCTTCAGCACTTTCCGCCAATGGCGGCAGCGGGGGAGCGCTATGACTACAGCAATATGATGTACACCTTGGTTGGTTATATTGGAGCTAGTATTACGGGGAAAAGCTGGCAAGAGAATGTCCGTACGCGCTTATTTGCGCCCCTGAGCATGCAAGACAGCTACACGAGTGCCCGTGCTGCCCAACAAGCAGCTAACTTTTCTTTAGGCTATGCCGTACAAGATAGTTTATATCCTGCCACCGTTCTTCCAGAAAAAGTACCTAGCCGAGCGCCAGCGGGGGATATTTACAGCAGTGTAAGCGATATGAGTAAGTGGATGCGCATGTGG
>JBCCRH010000164.1:0-11797 GCA_039208045.1 Bacteroidota bacterium | reverse complement strand
GCTTGATATCCGAGAAGAAGTGCTATTTGTACATGATGGAAAGTACATCACTTCGGCAGGTGGTGCCAAGTCGTTTGAGGCGGCGCTTTATTTGTGCGAGCATTTGTATGGAGATGAGGTGGCGCGACGGCTAGCTAAGGGGCTAGTGATTGACTGGAAGTTGGAGGAAGTGCCACATTTAGTCATTAGCGATTAGGCTTGCTGGCCTACGATCTCCCATTTGTGGCACAAAATTTTTATACTTGTGAGAAATTCAATCGTCTATTCTAAAACTCACACGTATTCAGCTATGCGAATATTCTCCTTATTAGTAATCGTCCTAGTACTTCCCCTTTCTTTTGGCTACAGCCAAAACGATAAAATACTCCAAGATGTAGACAAGTATTTGGCGAAAGCCCAACGCGACTGGAACATCCCTGGTATGGCCGTTGGTATTATCAAAGATGGTAAAGTGATCCACTCTAAAGGCTACGGTATCATGAAGCAAGGTAGTGCCGAGCGGGTTTCTGGGGGTACGCTTTTTGCGATTGCTTCGAATACTAAAGCATTTATCTCCGCAGCGCTTTCTATCCTGGAAGAAGAAGGTAAATTGAGTTGGGACGATCCTGTGCAAAAGCACCTCCCCTACTTCAAACTATATGACGAATATGCAAGTCAGCACACGACGGTGCGCGATTTGCTCTGCCATCGGGTGGGCTTGGGTACTTTTAGTGGCGATGCCATTTGGTACAACCGCAATATGCCAGCAGAAGAGGTGGTAAAGCGCGCGGCGGAAGTACCGCAAGCCTACGAATACCGCGCAGGCTATGGCTATTCTAACCTCATGTTTATCACAGCAGGGGAAGTCATCAAAGCCGTTTCTGGCAAAAGCTGGGCGCAATTCGTAGAGGAGCGCATTTTCAAACCCTTGGGCATGAATCAGTCCTGCACCTCAGTCACGCAGCTACCTAAGCGTAAGAGTGTAGCTACGCCTCATAAGCCTGTCAATGGTGAAAACATCCCCATTGAGTGGGTCAATTGGGACAATATGGGCGCTGCCGGAGGCATCATTTCGAACACTGACGATATGCTCAAGTGGATGAACTTACAGCTACAGCAAGGAAAGTATGGCGAAAAGCAGCTATTCAGCGCTGCTTCTCAGCGCAACTTTTGGCATCCGCACAATAACAACCGCGTATCAGAAGCAGCGCAAAAGCAGTATGAAGGACGCCACTTTTCCGGCTATGGACTAGGCTGGGGGCTTTCGGACTATAGAGGTCGCCTGCTCACTAGCCACGGCGGTGGCTACGATGGCATGTACTCGCGCCTTGTGCTAGTGCCCGAAGAGCAGATGGGAATTGTAGTACTGACCAATAGTATGAAAGGTATTAGCACCCCCTTGACCTACTACATAATCGATGCCATGATGGGGCTTACGCCAAAAGATTGGAGTGCCGAGGCATTAGAACGCCAGAAAAGCTGGGATGATTATCGCGCCAATCGACTCAAAAAGCGCTACGATAAGCACGTAAAAGGAACCACTGCCGATGTGTCCATGGATGAAATGATAGGCCTGTACCGCTGCCCGATGTATGGCGATATTGAAATCAAGAAAAAAGGCGATGCGATGACCATTCACTTTAGTAATGCGCCCAACTTGGATGCTGACTTAAAGCATTGGCACTATAATACTTACGAAATAAAGTGGAAAAAAACACTGGCATGGTTTGGCTTTGGCACCGTGCAATTCGAGCTATCCAATGATGGAGCCGTCACCGGCTTGCAGTTTGATGTGCCGAATGATGATATTTTCTTTGAAGAGATCAATGCAGTGAAAGTAGAACAATAAAGATCAACCCATGAATGATTTCCACTGGCTCGACCATATTCTATTTGTGCTGTTAGGCATTGCCTTTCCCATGCAGACCTTCCGTGATACGAAGCCGCAGCTGGCAAAAATTGAGGATTGGGATACCTACACCAAGGGATTGCTCTACATCAGCAATGGTGCTCTGCTATTAGGTCTGGCCTTAGTAGCCGTACTCGTCTGGTATTTTACAGGGAAGCCCATGAGTACACTAGGCTTTCAGCTACCCAAAGCAGGCTCATGGGGAGCCGGAATCCTTTATGCCGCTTTGTTTTTGCTGCTTTACCTAGCTGATGTGTATCGCAGCATTCGTTCTCCTGAAAGTCTCTTACATACCTACACCCATTGGCGCGAAAACACCCCGTTTTTACCCGAAAATTGGCGCGATATGAAGCCCTTTTACTTCCTCATCTTTGGAGCAGCGGTGGGGGAAGAGATTATCTTTCGAGGTTTTATACTGACGTATTTATTGATGTGGTTTGGCCCTTCTATGGAAGCGCAGAAGGCTGCCATCTTACTCTCCTCGGCAGTTTTTGCCATTGTTCACTACTATCAAGGGTGGAAAGCTGTCGCTAAAATTGGATGCTTGTCCATCATCTTTGGGATACTCTTTTTATCCACAGGTTCTCTATTGTTTCCGATTATCTTGCATTTTATTATCGACTGGCTAGGGGGCTACTTTAGTATTTGGATGACAGGAAAAATAAAAATGACTCGTCCTGATCTTTTTGAAGACGAAGAAGAATGATGTGATCGCAACAAATTTTTATTTTTGTCATAAAACGCCCCCCTCCTATGAATACGATCCGTGCAAGCCTGCTCTTGCTTTTGTTGTCCGTTCCAACGCTTTGGGCCTTCAGCCAGATAACCCCGAAAGGATCTGGCATTACCAACTATATGCAAGCGGCTGAAGAAGCCCTGCTTTCCAAAGATTATAAGAGTGCCCTCAAATGGTACCAACGTACCCTAAAAGTGCAACCCGATAATAATGTAGCCCGCCGCAATGCTGGTATCTGCCACGAGCTATTGAGCCAGTATGAGCAGGCTTTGGAGCAATACGAAATCGTTATCAATAAAGACTCCCTCTTTTCTAGAGCACTCTACTACCAGACTGGTGTGGTACACTACAAGCTCAATAATTACCGCACCGCACTCAACTATTTTAACGCCTACAAAAGCTTTCAGGATACGGCGCTGCATCGCTTCAGCTTTACTGCGGAACGGGAGCTAGAGGACGAAGTCAAGTATTTGGAAAAACTACCGCAAAACCAGCGCGCCTGCCAAGTCTCCATCGACTCTGCCCAATTGGTCAACATCACTGAAGTCGTCAATATGGGTGATGAAATCAACACCAAAGCAGACGAGTATTTCCCCTACCTCTCCAACAATCGCCAACAGCTCTACTTTACCCGCCTCAAGAGCCAACGAGATGATGAAGACTTGTACCTAAGCATGCAAATAGATGGCCGCTGGCAAGATAGCGAAGCCGTAAAGTCTTTTAACACCAAAAAGGACGAAGGGATGATTACGCTAGTACGCGATGGCCGTACGATGTTTTTTACCGCTTGTAAGCGGGATGGCGTGTACGGCCCTTGCGATATTTGGCAGGCAGAGATGTCGGGTATGGTGGTGCGGGAGACCACGGCCTTGAAGGGCTTTGCCAATTCTGAAAAGTGGGAATCGCAAGCTTGTACGAGCTGTGATGGCAGCACCCTATTTTTTGCCAGTAATCGCCCGGGCGGCATGGGAGGTACTGATATTTGGTACAGCAACCGATTGGATGATGGCGTATGGAGTGAGCCGGTCAATCTGGGGCCAAAGATTAACACCCCTATGGATGAAGAAGCACCCTTTATTACCAATGATGGCCGAACACTTTACTTCTCCTCTACCGGCCACTTAGGGATGGGCGAACAAGATATTTTTGTAAGCTGGCTGGATATGCAGGGCCAATGGAGCACTCCCATGAATTTGGGACCTCCCGTCAATAGCGCCTTTCGCGAACTGGGCCTTTTCCTTTCTGCCGATGGCAAAACGGGATTTTTTGCCTCCAACCGCACCGAAGGCAATGGCGGGATGGACATTTACACCTTTGAGCTTTCCGATAAATTATACAGCGATCCCGTTACCTATGTAGAGTTATTTGTGATGGATTCTATTCTGCGGACGCCAGAGCCCGCCACTGTGCAGTTCAAAGCGCGAGGGCGCATCCCTACCGACTCTAAAGGTCGAATTTTTCTATGCGTCGGTGCTGATGAAACACTCATTATGGATGTCGAAAAAGCTGGCTTTAAACCCTACCACAGCGAATACCCCATCCCCATCTGGGAAAACAAAGAATTTTACCGCATCGAGCTACGCCTCGAACCCACCTTCAGCTTCATCACACCCGAAGAGTTAGAGCCACGCGACACCGTTATTAGTACCTCACTCAAAATCATCGAAGAGACCTACGAGCATGAAATTTTCTTCGGCTTCGACAATGCCAAGATGGATATCCAAGCGATGGAAGGACTAGATGAATTTATTACTCCACTCAAAGATAAAAGCGTCAAGCAGGTAGATATTATCGGCTATGCCGATGATATTGGAAAGGACACCTACAACCTAAAACTTTCCGAAAACAGAGCCAAGCAAATTGCCCTCTTCCTAATGGAACGAGGCGTTGTCGTCGATCAAATCTACCTAGAAGGCAAGGGTGAGTTGAAAGACGACAAGCCGAAGGATTTGAACCGAAAAGTGGAGGTGAAGGTGACGATTCGGCGGATTGAGTAGATCACTCAACTAAGAACCCTGTAGCACTAGGCTACAGGGAACAGCATATAGTTCAACAATGTAAGATTTGTGAAAATATGACAACGGTATTTTTTTGGCCTGCAAGGCGAAAAACGTAGACATATCCTTAGATATGGCGAGGCTTTTCAACGCGGCAGGACGGGAAAAGGGCAAGTCAGAATTCACAAATCTTGGGTTGTTGAACTATAAAATAGGATATGGAATAAGAACCCATGCCACAATGGATCACATAGATTGTTTTAAAAATCAAATACAATTCCAATATTTGGTAGTATCTCCCCATTATCAATAGGCACTTCTATCAATTTTTCGGGCTCAATCACCGTACCGTCTTCATTCCTATCCAAACCAAAGACAGGTGGTTCGGGAATCTGCTGGCCAAATACATTTTGAAGTTCCAGGAAGACATCGAGCGATACTTTTTTGAAGTTCCATTTCTTATCGATCCGAATATCTGCCTGATTGAAAGCATCCAGCTTGACGCTTCCCAATTGATCAAAATCCAGTACTAAAGCAGGATAGTTAGCTAGGGTTTCTTCCTGCTTGACTGGCGCGTAAGGCGTACGACCAACAAAGCGATACCGAAGGCTCACTTCCCAGTTATTGCCAAATTTGTAGCCTCCCGTAAAGGTCAGTAAGTGGCGGCTATCCCAAGCTGATGGCCGGTAGGTGTCATCAAAACCAGTGAATTCACTTTTGAATAAAGTATAGGCCAGAATACCATAAAAATCCCCTGTGAACTGCTGCTGTAGCAGCACTTCCAGTCCGTAGGTGCGCCCCTCTCCCACGGACTGCACAGCTTCATTACCAAGCACTTCAAAACCCGCACCTTTATTGGCTAGGGAGGTACTATCGATAATGGAAACCGGATAATCGCTGTACTGCTTCCAAAACCCTTCTATGGAAATAGTAGTGGAGGGTCTGGGCTTATACTCGATCCCTGCCACATAATGGATGCTTCGGATATAGCGAGCATCTTCATTGACTAATTGGCCATCGTTGCTCTGGAAGCCCAAAGTAGTGAAGGTTGGTATTTTATGGTACACTCCAACAGAGCCATTTAGCCGCCACTTTTTATCAGGATCTAAGCCATAGGATAGTCCAATGCGCGGAGAAAGCGTTTCCAACAGCTGGTTGTCCTGAGTGGTAAAGGTATTTGCATCCGTACGTAATCCTACAGATAGGTCTAGTCGATTATTAAATAGCGAGCGCGCCGCTTGTATAAATAAGCCATATCGATAAAAGTCGATGGTAGCGTCGAATGCAATATTATCCACCAAATTGAGCGTGGTATTACTGTAATCGGCTCGTTGTACGCTGAACCCACTGGTAAGAATCCAATCGCCTACATAATTGGTCATTTGGTTACGCCATTTGATTTCCGCTTCGCGACTATCATTGCTAAAAATCACTCCCGTCTCCGCCACATTATCCTCGAAGCGGGTAAATTCATTATTCAGAATATTGGTGCTGAGCGTTGAACGAAAGTTCCCATTTCCAGAAGGGAAACGAAACTTGTAGGAAAGGCCAACGGTAGTAGTCCACTGTCGAATGACCGGTACCTGCTCTTGAGCAGCCTGCTGTTCTGGCTCAAAATCTTCGATTTCGTTCACCGCAAGGTCGTCTATCGACCCAACTCCAATGAGGCTAATCTCATGGTATTTGTTGAATTGATGGTTGATCTTGTATTGATAGTCCCAATAATCTGGCAAAATGGGTAGCCCAATCAATTCGAAGAGGAGCTGTAGGTAAGAGCGCCGTGCCGAAATCAGGTAGCTGGTACGGGACTTTTCCTGCTCGCCTTTGAAAAGTGGCCCCTCCAAGGTGAGTGCCGTTTCGGAGGAGCTTACGCGAATGTTGCCCTTGAATGCTCGCTGGTCACCGACTCGTTGATTAAACTGTAATACGCCTGAGAGGGCATTGTCATAGCGCGCATTAAAGGCAGAGGTGGCGAGGTCTACATCCTCGATAAAGGAAACGTTCAGCAGTCCTATCGGCCCACCTGCACTTCCTTGCGTAGCGAAGTGATTGATGTTTGGAATTTCGATCCCATCGAGGTAATAGACATTTTCATTTGGCGCACCGCCACGTATAATCACGTCGTTGCGAAAGCCCCCAATAGAGCCAGATACCCCAGGCAGAGACTGTACTACCTTGGCGATGTCATTGTTTCCACCTGGATAAGTAGCAATCTCCACCGCCGAAAGGGTTTGAGAGGAAAGTGGACTGATAATGTCTTGCACCGAGCTGGCTTTTACCACCACTTCATTCAAGGTTTCGGATGCTTCAGTCAGGTCAAAATTAATGGAAGGCGTGCCTGCCGATCGGATAATGACATTGTACAAGGTCGTTGACTCATAGCCCAAGTAACTTGCCGTTACATTGTAGGATTTGGGTTCTACCTCTGTGATTTCATAGAAACCATCAATATCGGTAATCGTGCCCGTAGAAGTCTCATCTAGCTGTACCGAAGCGCCAATGAGGGGTTCCCCCGATTTAGCATCTTTCACATAACCAGATAAGCTGCCTGTATTTTGGCCATTTAGTGACACACCAAAGTAGCAAAGTGTGGCCAATAGCACACTCCTTGTAAATCTTGATCCCATTGCTCGTTTGAATTTTATGAGACAAAATTGCAAACAATGCTCCAGGTAGTGTTATGAAGAAACGTGCGCTTACTCGGACAAATCTTGCATAAATGATTGGCGGTATTGCGTGGGGGTTTGCTCAGTGATCTGCTTAAAGAGGCGACCAAAATAAGAAGGATCAGAAAAATTAAGGGCAAAAGCAATCTCCGAAATCGTCTTAGCGCGATCCATAAGTAGTACTTTACTATAATAAATCACCATCTCATTGATATGCTGTTTGGGTGGTTTATTGGTAACATTCTTCACACATCGATTTAGATAGTTTTCTGTCACTGCCAAAGCGTTGGAGTAGAAGGCGATTTCTCGCTCTTTTATAAAATTTTCGTAGAGCAACTCCTTGAATTTCATAGTAATTTCTGTCGGCCGATCTAGTTGTGGTAAGCCCCAAGAAGAAGCTTTGGAAATCTTTAGGATCATGGCCTTGAGTAGCGTCGATTGGATTTCTGCTGCATACACATCTTCCGTTTTCTGCTGTAAAATCAGCTGACAACATTGGCACAGCCAGTCCATATCGGCCATAGTCACGGTACTTTTCGGATGAAAGGAGAAGCGATTGAGCGATGTTTCCTCTACAAAAATCTGTGGCAGCAGCGCATTATCGATATAAATAAAATAACCTTCTGTATCTGGATCAATGGATTGAATACTATTGAGGTGCCCCTCTCGGATAAAGAGAACATCGTTCGCCTGAAGTGCTATGATTTCGTTATCCACTTGTTGTGTTCCTCCACCCTTTCGGAAGAGTAGTAGAAAATTGTACTGTGTACGGAATAGTGGGGTGGGAGGCTGAATAAACGTGGAGGCCATAGTCAAGGGATAAATCTGCAAAGCAGCTGCTTGAAACTGAAAAGAAGCATCTCCATCTGGCTGCATAAATTGACTGATAAACCCCTCAAAATTGACCGTATTAAATGACTTTTTACGCATAGCTGATTCTTTGCCCATCAAGCAGTGCTCTGGAAAACTGTTAAATACCCTATTGTATAAAATAAACCTGCTTAATTTTCCCTTTTTCTACTTTATAAATAGCAATGGCTTTCAACGTAGGGCTCCCCTTTTGAAACGTCACATTTTCATGGTCAATCACCGTATTGCCCTCCACAATTCGATTGACCAATTTGCAATGCAAATCTGGCGTGCGCTCGAACATTTTGGCATACCGCTCCCGCATGTTATCCTTGCCGGTATACTGCAACTCACCGGGGAAGCTATACACCTCCACATCCTCCGCATAAGGCTCCAAAAAAGCATCTATGTCTCTGGCATTGTAGGCATCTAACTGCTGCTGTGCTAGCTGTTCGGCAACGCTTAAGCCTGCCGTCTTTTCTAGCTTCATGGCATTGGCAGTGGCCTGTTGACCAATACAATAGACAGAAAACGTGAGCATAAAGAAGAGTACGAAAATGGGAATTACTCGCATGATGGTTGTTTTTTTAACTTGTGAAATACGTAGAGCTAATCTACCAAAAGATTCCCTCAAAGTTCAATGCAATTTATCGGCACTTCCCGACATATCGTTTGCTGCACGATAATCTTCAGCTGAGTTTTCTTATTTTTAGTCAAAAGCCCAGCACGCGCCCACCCCGATAGCTATCGGGGAATCCGCTGTAGTGTACTAAATAAATTTTTGTTACACGCTACCAAACTCAAAAATAGTATGAAACTCTACTCAACCCTCATTTCCCTTTTCCTCCTTGTCGGAAGCACAAGCACGCCCCTACTAGCCCAGCCCACCCACGAGCACCACCACGGCTGCCGCTATACCAAAAGCCAGATCAATATGCGCGCCCCTACGCCTGCGGAGCGCATTCAATTTACCAATAGTGTGCAGCGTAGTGATACGATCGATATTTTGAACTACGATATTACGCTCGAAATCACGGATTTTACCGCCAAGCGGATTGATGGTTCTTGTAGCGTGCGGTTTGAACCTTTACTGGAAGACGTCACTTCCATTACGCTAGACTTGCTCAATCTGCCTGTGGATTCTGTGACCTACCAAGGCAGTCTAATTGATTATTTGAGTGATAGTACCAAAGTGCAAGTGCTCTTTTCGCAAGAACTAGCCACAGAAAATAGCTATGAAGTGACCATCTACTATGGTGGTGTCACTACTGTTGCCGCCTCCAATTTTGGAGGGATGGCCTTTGAGAATGGTATTGCTTACAACTTGGGGATTGGCCTGGGGGATAATCCCTACAACTTTGGGCGCGGCTGGTTCCCGTGCTTCGATAATTTTGTGGAGCGCGCCACTTATGATCTCAATATCATCAGCTCGGGCGATCGAAAAGCCTATTGTACCGGTACCTTTCTCAGCGAAGAACCTTACGAGGAGAATAAAATTATTCGTCGTTTTAGCATGAGTCAACCTATACCGACCTACTTAGTAGGGGTAGCCGTTTCGGATTATGAAACCATTGACTACATCCACGAAGGGCAATATGGCCCGCACCCTGTGCAGCTAGTGGCGCGCCCTGGCATTTTGGCGCAGACCGAAGCCGCCTTCGAATTCTTACCAGAATCTATCGACCTGCTGGAATCGTGGTATGGGCCCTACATCTGGGAGCGCGTTGGTTTTGTGATGACCCCAAGAGGAGCGATGGAGCATGCTACCAATATCGCTTACCCCACCACTTCTCTGAATGATGGCCCAAGCTTTGGTATGAATCGTCTAATGGCGCATGAGCTGGCCCACCACTGGTGGGGTAATATTCTCACCTTGAGCGGCCCCGAAAATATGTGGATCAAGGAAGGGAATGCAGAGTACGGGGCGCACCTCTTTACCGAATTTTTAGAAGGCAAAGAAGCTTTTGTCAATCAAGTCAAGTCCAACAACTTGCGCGTGCTCCGCACTGCCCATATTCAAGATGAAGCCTACCACCCACTCTCTGGCATTCCCTTTGAGCACACCTATGGCGTGCATACCTACGAGAAGGGTGCAGCCATGCTCCACAATATGCGCGCTTATTTGGGCGACAGCCTCTTCCAACTCGGCCAAAAAGCAGTACTCGATCACTATGCCTACCAGTCCATTAATGCCGAGCAGTATCGCGATCACCTCACCTTAGCTACTGGAGTGGATATGACGGACTACTTCGATGCTTGGATATTCGGGATAGGCTACGCTAACTATGAGTTAGAAACGATGCAAGTCACCCCTAATGGAGATGCCTTTGAAGTACAACTCGGCATTCAACAAAAGCTACTGGCCGCTACCGACTACCACCGGAATGCCCCCGTTTTTGTCACCTTTTACGATGACGACTGGAATAGCGAGACTATCAAGTTTATGACTTCAGGTGAATTCTCCTCACACACAACAAGCCTTCCATTCAACCCTGCTTTTGCTGTTATCAACGACCAGCAAGAGCTCAACCTGGGCCGCGTCAATCGATCGTTCCAGATTTACGAACCGGGCCAACTAAGTACCAGTAGCGTAGATGTTCTAGTTATATCAGCTACCGCCGTCCCTGATTCCGCCTATCTCAATGTCGTACACCACTGGACTGCCCCTGACGAGGCCCTTGATGAACCCAACATCCAAGTATCTAGCACCCACTATTGGAGCATCCGAGGCATTTTCCCCGAAGGTTTCGACCTACTTATGAACCTCCAGTACAAAGGCGGCGAAGGACAGTTTGACAACGATTTAGCTGGCGAAACCGACGAAGATCTCATCCTCATCTGGCGCCCCACCGTCGATAGCGACTGGGAGGAATATCCCTTCTACAATAAAATTTCAACGGGTAGCAGTGGGTTTATCCAGGTCCTCTCGGTATTGCAAGGTGATTATGCTTTCGCAAATGGCGCCTTCGACCCAGTTAATACCCAAGAAGTCGAGGCTATAGCGCCGCAGGTGCTTATCTCTCCCAACCCCACTAGCTCGCAAGCGCAGGTGGAGGTGCAGTTAGCCCAAGGCGCCGCTCCTATCCGCCTGAATGTGTATAATATGTTGGGGCAGCTTTTACAAACGTTCGAATACCCTGAGGTAAGCCAGCTACAGGTGGAGCTGGATGCAAGCCAGTGGGATAATGGTCTGTATATCTTGGAGGTGCAGGCGGGGGAAGCGCGTAAGGCTGTGGAGTGGCTGATTCAGCGGTAGGGTTGGGGCGTGCTCCCTTAGGTTGTTTATCGAGCACAGTCGAGATAAACGCCTCGCCGCAAAACCTTGGAGGTTGACACGTGAGGGCTTAGCAAAACCTCCAAGGTTGCGCCTTATTATTATTAAATCATCTCTTTTATCCCCTACTCAACTCTTTGATATGCGCTATCTAGTTTTACTTTATCTTCTATGCACGAGCCTTTACCAAACTTTTGCTCAAAATCATGACTATGTATGGCTTCTGGGAGCCAATGGCGTGGATAATCCCTATTATGCGGGAACAGTGATTGATTTCATTGGCGATCCTCCTGAAGTTTATTATGAGTTTCGAGATATAGTTTTCTTCCAAACGAATGCCAGTATATGCGACTCTTCGGGGAATCTTCTTTTCTATACAAATGGTAT
>JBCCRH010000163.1:0-11812 GCA_039208045.1 Bacteroidota bacterium | reverse complement strand
TCAGGTGGGATGCCTCCCTATACGATCCAGTGGGAAGATGGCCCAACCACTGCCGATCGTACGGACCTAGCTGAAGGCGATTACTCGGTGACGGTTGCTGATGATTTTGGCTGTTGGGATAGCCTGACGGTTAGTATGGTATCACTGATAGAAAGCGCCATCATGGTACTTCCTGCGGATGCGGATTGCTTTGGTAGCACTACTGGGAGTGTGGCGGTGAGTGCACCTGACTCTAGTTTTCAGTACAGTTTGGATGGAGTGGTTTACACTCCTGAGCCTATTTTTGAGGGCCTAGGGGCAGGTACTTACACACTATTTGTCCTTACGGAAAATGATTGTGAGAGCAGTCTCGATTTTGAGGTGGGGGAGCCAGCGACGATCACTTTGAGCTTGAGTGCAGATAGTTTGCTATGCCTTGGCGATTCGACATTGATTACTAGTAAGACCAATGTAGAGGGGCCAACTGAGTACAACTGGGAAGCTAGCCCTTGGTTATCTTGCTTGGATTGCCCTACGCCCATGGCGCGCCCGGTGCGAACATCAACGTTTGTGCTTACGGTGAGCGATACGGCTGGGTGCATGGCTAAGGATACAATTACTATTGAAGTGGAGGTGAAGCGTCGCTTATATTTTCCGAATGTGTTTAGTCCGAATGGTGATGGCTTTAACGATCGATTCTTTCCATTCGCAGGGCCAGAAGTTAGCCGTATTCTCACTTTTAAGGTGTTTGATCGCTGGGGAGAGCTACTATTTGAAGATGGTAATTTCTTACCCAATGACCCTCAATTTGGGTGGGATGGCACGTTCAGGGGGCAGCTTATGCCGGTAGGAGTTTTCGTATGGATGGCTGAGGTGGAATATGTAGATGGGGTACGCGAGCAGCTTGCGGGAGATATTACGCTCGTTCGGTAAAGTTGTGTTTGGGACCAGCATTTTCGGAACTTCGCCCCATCCTTTTGCGTTAGGGAGGTGAATTAAGTAACAGACAAAGAATAACTTCTCGATTTGTGGCTGGCTCTTTTGCTCCAATACTGCGTTGAAAAGCCTCGCCGATGCTAGGCATCGTCTGCGTTTTTCGCCTTGTCTTAGAGCAAAATCCCCTTGCCAAAATGCGGAACTTATTCTTTGGCTGTTACTAAAATGATTAGAATTTGCAGAACGGAACGGTTATTAAATCTACAGGGAGTTGGTATGATGTATTACTGGCAGAGGAGCAGCGAGTGATTCGTTCCCGAATTATCGGGAAGTTTCGATTAAACGGCTTACGCCTAACGAATCCTGTTGCAGTAGGAGATGAGGTGAAGCTAGAGTTGGAGCAAGAAGAGGAAGTTGGGATTATTAAAAATATCTTGCCTCGCACGAACTATGTGCTGCGCCAATCGCCGCGCAAAAAGCACGATATGCACCTGCTAGCCAGCAATATCGATCAAGCGGTGCTTATTATGACTATCGTGCAACCCAAGCTCAAGCAGGGCTTTATCGATCGTTTCCTGCTGATGACAGAGCCTTTTGATATTCCTACGATGGTGGTATTCAATAAGGCGGATTTGTACGATGAAGAGGCTGTTGATACCTTTCTCTTTCTAAAAGATATTTACGAAGAAATTGGCTACACTATTCTTCTAGTTTCCTCTATTACCGGCTATGGCTTAGATGAATTCCGTATCCATCTAAAGGATAAGCGCACGCTCATTAGTGGCCAATCGGGGGTTGGAAAATCGACGCTGGTCAATGCCTTGCAGCCTCAGTTTGAGCTGCGCACTCAAGAGCTGTCTGACTACTCAGGCAAAGGCCAGCATACGACTACTTTTGCAGAAATGCACCAACTCGACTTTGGCGGCGCTATCATCGATACTCCGGGTATTAAAACCCTCTCCTTCAACTATCTGGAGCCGATGGATGTGGCGCACAACTTCCGCGAGTTTTTTGTACGCTCCGAAGACTGCCGCTTTGGCGGAAATTGCCTACACCGCAACGAGCCCGGCTGCGCCGTCAAAGCAGCGGTCAAAGACGGTAGCATCAGCGAACTCCGCTATATCAACTACATCACGCTACTTGAAGAAATCGAAGAACAAAATTATTGGGAACGCCACAAAAAAGTATAGGATTTCCCTACCTTCGCGCAAGCATCAAGCACTACTGCCATGACTTACCAAAGTAGAAAACGCAACTATAAAAGCCGCCGCGAGCGCCTCGCAGAGCAGTTTCGATTCTATCGCATCACCTTCATCTTTGCGATGATTGCCCTTGCCGTTTGGGTCATCAAAGAGCGGCATGGGCTGTGGGCTTGGTTAAAGACTTATTTTTACTAGTCGCGGCCCATTGCATTCTGCTCCATCGTCGGCATATCACTAATTATGCGCCACATCTGATCACTTCCCTTGGCCAATAGCAAATAAGTTGTAAAGGTGGCTTTTGCACCTTTGAGCTGTACTTTTACCATAGCGTTGAGGTCATTAACATCCACTGTCTGGATAGCAATGCTGCGCTTGTCGCCACCAATTTTCTTAGCCTTGAGCATCGCTAAATAGCTTGCTTTATCCAGTAGGGTTACTTGCTTGCTGCCAAATAATTGGTTGAGCACAGCTCGGTATTCGGGGTGTAAGATGGCATCCATTGCCTCTACATCTTGTTGATCAGCCGCTGTAGCAAAAGTCTTTACAGCCTTTTTGATGGCTTCTTGATCGGAAGTTGGGGTACTGCTGATGATGGTTAATGCACTGAAGCAGCTTAATAGCATTAGGACTTTCATGTTGATTATTTTTAATGATGAATTAATTATTGATTTATCAATGAATTGAATAAGCTTTTATTTGTTTATAGATTAATTTTATGCTTATCTATACTATAGATATTCTAGTGCACTCTTGGCATTGCCTCCGGCGGGCCCATTTTTTACTCACGTAAAGTAGTCTTTGGTGTTCGTGAATGCAAAGCATTTCAGTCGATAAAAAATGGGCGAAAAAATCTTGGCAAATTAAATGCTATCGCGCAAAGCTGGCACCCGCACCCACTTAATTTGCCGATCCACCCGCTTTGAATATAGCGAGGCAAGTTATCAGTGTGTAAGATTTCCACGAATCTGTTTAAGTAAGTGGATTAACTTTTCTGCTTCTTTTGGATCGATACCTTCTAATCCCTTTGCCCGTATGGCCTTTGCCACGGGGAGGGCTTGCTCTACCAACTGCGCCCCTGCCTGAGTGGTATAGATGCCATAGGCGCGGCGGTCATCAGTGCTGGGGCGGCGCTCTACCCAGCCTTTGCGCTGCAAGATGTCGAGGATGCGGGTGATAGAGGCGGGGTCTTTGTACGCTAGGTCTGCCAGCTCCTTCTGCTTAACGCCTTCGTGCTCGGCTACCCGCTTGAGTACCACCCATTGATCGCTAGAAATCTTGATGCCCGCCTTTAGTAGCTGTTCATGCGCGTACTTCTTAAACTGATTAGCGGCGGCTACTAGTTGGAAGGCATATACTTGGTCTAGTCGATCTTTGTTCATTTATACATCAATAGTTGATTTGTCATCAAATTTAGTAATCAATTTTTATTTCTGCAATAGAATGGGGCAGCCTCTTTTAGTTAAGGAATTGTTAAATCGCTTGATTAAATTAGAATGATCGTTCTGTTTGAATCGTTTTTAGGTTGCATTAAAAAGCATTTAACGAACAAGAAGTACTAGGAAAAGTCATCAACCGAGCCACATTCACCCTACCATCTTATCACAGGACGATTTTCTTTGCTCACCTATTTGTCTAATGCCTTACGAAAGACTCAAAATTGATTTCCTTTAGTATGATTCTATAAGAGAATTCAAGACTTTTAGGGTCTCATTAACCGATCTATCACCCCTATCTTATCTACGCGCTGAACAATCTGCATTTTACAACTATTTCCTTTCTCTGATTAGACATTCAAATACTGGCCTTGCTAGCTATTTCTGATAACCTATTTTATAGCCGCAATTAGCATAAATCGTTCTTAACATGAAGAGACTATTAACTCGATTTTTAGTACTGACTATTTTTTCAAGCATCGCTATCGCTTCCCTTTCTGCACAAGAACTCAAACATGTGCAGGGCGAACTCTTAGTTCGATTTGAAGAAGAAACGCCTGTTCGCAGTTGGGTATATGTCCATCAAACATTTAATAGCAAGCTCACTCAGCTAAAGGTTAGAAAGCTAGTGGCTGCTCCACTAAATATCTACGCACTTACCTTCGACTGGCAGAATATAGATGAGCATGCCTTTTTACAAGATGTCAGAAAGCAAGCAGGAGTGGTCGAAGCACAGTTTAATCACCTACTTGAACTACGCGCTATCCCTGATGATCCTCAGTTTGACAACCAATGGCAGTATATCAATACGGGCCAAAGCGGTGGCACCCCCGGAGCTGACATTGATATGGACTTAGCTTGGGATATCACTACGGGTGGGCTTACGCCGGATGGAGATACGATTGTGGTCTGTGTTATTGATGATGTTTTTCAGATTTCACATGTTGATCTAGCAGATAACGTTTGGATAAATCATGCTGAAATACCCGATAATGGCATTGATGATGACAACAATGGCTTTATTGATGACTACAGAGGATGGAATACTGGAGACGATGACGATAATATAAGCACTGGCAATAATTCTAGCCATGGAACGGCAGTCGCAGGTATTGTTGGTGCAAAAGGGAATAATGGTATTGGAGTAGCAGGTGTAAATTGGGATGTAAAGCTCATGCTTGTAGCGGGAGGCACTGGGATAGAGAGCGAAGTGCTAGAAGCTTACTCCTATCCTTTGGGCTTTCGCCAAAAGTATAATGAAACGAATGGGGAAGAAGGTGCTTTTGTAGTGGCAACGAACGCTTCTTGGGGAGTTAATTTCGGACAACCGGCTAATGCACCACTTTGGTGTGCCTTTTATGATACCTTGGGGGTACATGGTATTTTAAATGCTGGGGCTACTATCAATGGTAATCAAAACGTAGATGAGGTAGGTGACTTGCCAACAGCCTGTTCAAGTGATTACTTGGTCGCAGTAACTAATATGAATGATGATGATGAAAAAGTCACTGGTGCAGGATTTGGAGCTATCAATATTGATATAGGTGCGTTCGGTGCAGGAACATGGACAACCAGAAGGAATAATGACTACGGCGGCTTTGGCGGCACCTCCGGTGCTACCCCTCACGTCGCAGGAACCATCGCCCTCTTGTACGCTGCCCCTTGCCCCGACTTTATTGCTTTGGCGAAAGCAAACCCAGGTGCGGCAGCACTAGCTGCGAAGCAGTACATATTGGATGGTGGCGATGACAATGCTTCCTTAGATGGCATTACCCTTACGGGAAAACGGCTCAATGCCTACAATAGCCTGCAACTGCTACTTGGTGAATGTGGCCCTTGCCCCGATCCACGTGGACTATTTGTAACGGAAGTCATCGACACTTCTGCCGGCCTCAACTGGGTGAGCACTGAAAATACGATTAGCGATACGCTGCGTTGGAGAGCAGTGGGTAGCGAGGATTGGAACGTGGTTCTGAATGCAAGTTCTCCGCTTACCATTGATACCCTTATGGCATGTACTGATTATGAATTTCAGGTTATTAGTAATTGTGATACAATTGTCTCTGACTATTCCAGTATCTTCCAGTTTACTACAGATGGATGCTGCATCAACCCAGAAGAGTACGCCTTTAGCGGTATTACAGATTCTACAGCTACCCTAAGCTGGAATCGTGTGATAGCTGCGCAGAGCTATGACGTCCAAATTAGAGCTATTGGCGATACAATCTGGACGATGTTTAGTGTGGATACTGCACAAATTGATTTCTTTGATTTAATGGATTGTACCAACTATGAAGTGCAAGTACAAACTATCTGTGCGAATGACACGATCGGTTTTGGCCCCAGCCAACTCTTCAGTACGATGGGGTGCGGTCCTTGTTTTGACTTGCCCTATTGTGACGCCCCCAGTTTAGATTCTGATGAAGAATGGATTAACATCTTCGGCTTGTCTCAAGTTAACAGTTCAGGAAATGATGGCGGATATGGAGACTTTACCGGTGATGAACCTGCTCTACTATCAACGTTCAATACCTTTAATTTTGCCCTTTTCCCTGGCTATGCTGACGAAATCTATGAAGAACAAATCCGCATCTGGATCGACCTGAATCAGGATGGCACTTTTGATGATGATACGGAATTAATGTATAGCATTAATCAAATTACTGATAACGTTGTTGGAACGATCACTATACCCGGTACTGCTACGCTTGGGGTGACTCGTATGCGGGTGATAATGACCTTTGCAACAGAGTTTGGCGCCTGTACTGTTTCTAATCTTGCGGCTTTTGGCGAAGTAGAAGACTATTGTGTAGAGATTATTCAAGGTATCCCTCCTTGCGAGATTCCACTAAACCTGGATACTACCAGCGTCACCGAAAGCAGCGCGATCATGCAATGGGATGCTGATCCCAGCTTTACTTCCTATGAACTGCGCTACAAACTACTAACCGAATCAGACTGGACGGCGCTAGTACTGGATACTAATAGCTATACGATAGACAGCCTAAGCGATTGCTCGGACTACGAAGCACAGGTACGTTCCATTTGTACCGAAAATGAAAGTGATTTTTCTGAGTCCTTCCTTTTCCGTACGACCTGTATCACGTCTACTGAAAATCGATTTGATCCGATTACGGACTTATTTATCGCGCCCAACCCGTTCAGCGACCAGTTTAGGGTTCGCTTTACGCTAAATACCGGAGCGGAGGCCGTGGAAGTAGACCTGCTCAACTACTTGGGGCAGCAGTTACAATCGCAAACGCTACCTGCTAGAGCAGCTTTCAATGAAGTACAATTTGACGGAAGTCAACTACCAAATGGCGTCTATTTTGTCCGGTTTAGAACGGCAGATGGTACTGTGCTGACCGAAAAGGTGGTGAAAGCTTTTTAATAGAATGGTTTCGCCAGCTATCAAACGGGGTGGCTGGCGAAACAAGTCTAATACTGTACTCGTACTAGTTTAAGTCGGTTACGGCGCTCACTAGGCACAATAATTCGATCGCTACCCACTTGGATGGCATCGCGAAAGCGAAGACGAATTTCCAGATCCTCCGTGCTGAGCATAGAGTTACGATCATAGTGGCCATCACCGCGCAAGACGTATTCGCTCACCGTATTTTCATACTTAATTTCATCATTGTACAAAAAGCGAAGGCTAGAAGGCGTCTTCATCAAAAAAAAGGAAGAGTAGACGGCATCATCGTCTTGTGAATACTGCTTTTTATGCAGCACGGTGCGCCAGTGCGTTTCGCCGGTAGGATGTATGGAAATAACGATTATTTCATCAAAATAATAATCGGTAATGAATCGGTTGTAGGGGTCGTAAAATACGCGGCTATTATTGCCATTACGGCGCTCAAAACGCTTAGTACGCTCGGTAATCATCAGCACGCCCCCATCGCGGCGAAGCACGAGATCATTGACCATTGCATTTTCAAAACCCTTATTCTTTTTGACTTTTTTACCCAGAATGAGTTCAATAAACTTCTTATCAAATTCCTCGAATCGAAGCAGGTGCTCTTTCGGGTTTTGGGCAGGCACATTAAGGTAGAAATAGCCGCGCACTCGCATCGCACTTTTTTGGCTGTACAGCCCCGCTGCCAGCAAGCGGTCATTCAAGTTATCTATATCAAATTTGACGTCGTAAGTGACATAGTTAGTCATAGGGATGATAAACTTCTGGTCATCGGACTTCTCTCCTCTGAAACGGTGGACTTCGTAGTAGTGACTTTCTCGCTTGGAGCGGAAGTTATTTTTATCCAATACAATGGTTACCTGGCCATTATTATCAACCAAAATTTGATCAAACTCTCGATTAATCTCCACATCATCAATACGCACTGAGCGATCCCAGAGCGTCGCCAAGGAGTCTACATCAAATACATACAGATTGAAAGTGGTACGATTTTCCGTGTAATAGACCAATAGCTTGGAGCGATCTTCAGAGCGGATGACTTGTAAATTGGGAGTATACAGCATGTAGCCGAGATCCACTACTGAGGCAGAGTCCAATAAGTTAGCCCCAGGATCATACTGGTTGACTTTGAGTATCGTATGCCCTTTTTTGCGAAAGCGATACAACACATTAAAGCTAGTGTCCCCGCGCATAACGCCTAGCACGCTGGGCTGCTTACGATCTAGCTCCAGCTCTTTCTCCCAGGATTGCTGCATCGCCTCATCGAAGCCGATGATAAAATAATCGGGTCTTTTTTCTTGATAGAGTAAGGTTTGTCCGTTGTACTCTCCTATAATCTGGTATTCATTATCATTACGCAAGCTAACTTGCTCAGATACCGTGATGGTTTGGCCAAAGCTCATAGTGACCAAGCTTACAAAAAGACAAGTGGTAAGGAATCGGGTCATATACAAATATTTATCGGTCATGCAACCATGATGCTTCTATGTACAAAATAACGAATTCGCCACGCTTGTTCTCAAAAAAGCGGGTCTTCTAGTCTGGATACTGCTAAATTTAGGATAGATTAACATAACTTTAATGGAAACCTGTAGTGCAAGAGTATGAAAAAAAGTCATCTTTTCAATATGCTGCTCCTACTCGCCAGCCTGTATCTATTTTTAACGCTAGCTATCTATGTTAGCCTCAAGTGGATGGTCTTTCACCCCCAGGCATTGCCCGAAGATCATCGTTTTGATTTTAATGCCAATTTTGAAGAGCTGCAACTTCCAACCTTAGATGGCGAACAGATTAACGCTATTTGGTTTCCGGGAGAAGTGCCCGAAAATACACAAGGATTAGTGCTCTATTTTCATGGCAACCAGGGTACGCTACAGCGCTGGGCAAGATACTATGAAACCTTTGTTCCCAAGGGGTATGCCTGCTTATTTGTAGATTACAGAGGCTACGGCAAAAGCACAGGAATACCAACAGAAGAGGGCCTCTATCAAGATGCCTTGGCAGCTTGGGAATGGGCAGTACAGCACTATGAACCATCGGATATTACCATCTTTGGTCGCTCGCTGGGAACCGGAGTAGCAAGCTATTTGGCCGCCCAAAAACAGCCCAAGCAGCTCATCCTCGAAACGCCCTACAATAGTATAGTAGGTGTGGTGCAAGCGTTTGTGCCGTTTTTATGGTTTCCTGTGGCTCCATCTCCCAATTTCTCCAACGAGCGCTACCTACCTACCATTGAATGTCCTATTTTCATTGTACACGGCACCCATGATTGGGTGGTGCCCTATCGTTCTGCCAAGCAATTACGACCATTGCTGCGGCCGAAAGATGATTTTCTCATCATAGGGGGAGGAGGCCACAAAAATTTAGGTTCCTACCCTGCTTATCAGGCTTGGCTCGATGAGATTTTATAATTTTGCGGCTTAAACTGAGCGATTATGAGTAAGCGCAATAAGCTACAGAAGTTTGCCGAGCTACTGGCTTTTCCAAATGTCTACGAAAATTTTGATGCAAAAAATCCAGAATTGCTAGGCGCTAATGGCGAACCAGCAGTACTGAAAGGAGAATGGGCCAAAAAGCATTTTAAGAATGACCACCCTATTACGCTAGAATTAGCTTGTGGCAAAGGAGACTATACCCTGGGCTTGGCGCGCATGTACCCGGAGCGCAATTTTATCGGCGTTGACATCAAAGGCGCGCGCATTTGGAAAGGGGCGGGGACTGCTCTAGAAGAACAGCTAAACAATGTAGCCTTTTTGCGCACCCGTATTGAGCAGATCGAACACTTCTTTAAAGCCGGGGAAATCCAAGAAATCTGGATCACCTTCCCTGATCCTTTCCTACGCAAAAGCAAGTCGAACCGCCGACTTACTGCTCCCAGTTTTTTGGCCCGCTATACCAATCTGCTTCCGCAAAATGGCTTGGTACACCTCAAAACGGACTCGCCAGAGCTCTATGCCTTCACCCTCGAATCCTTAGCGGAAACCCCCAATGCCAAGCCCCTCTACCACGATAATGATATTTATGCGAAAGCATTACCTATACCCGAGCTAGAGCTGAAGACGTTCTACGAGCGGATGCACTTGGCGGATGGGCGTACGATTAAGTATGTGAGGTTTATGCTTTTATAGCTCTGCTTCAAATGGCCCCTCATATTTTGCTTTCGCAAAATGGCTCAAGCCTTCCGTAAAAGTTGCGGTTTGCTTAGACGTATAAAATTGGTGGGTACCTTCCAATGGGGAAGTAGCTAAGAGCTGTGCTTGCTCCAATTTACGCTTCAACTGTTTAGCGACAGCGAAAGAAGGATCGATAATGGTAGCGTCTGGGCCAGCTAGTGCCTGGATTTGGTTTTTCACAAAGGGGTAGTGCGTGCAACCCAGCACGAAGGTATCTACGCCCTGTACGATCATAGGGGGTACAATAGCTTCGAGGAGGGCATAGCTTATGGCGGAAGGGCCATTGCCTTCATCGATACTTTTGGCGAGGCCCGCACAGGTATCTTCTATGACCGTCACCCCATGTGCAAAGCGATCAACTAAGCTTTGGTAGCGATCGCTCTCAATGGTGCTTTCGGTGGCTAGTACTCCAATTTTGCGCGTTTTACTTGCTTGTACCGCAGGTTTTACAGCAGGTTCCATCCCAATAATTGGAAGATCAGGCCATTGGACTCTGGCCGCATTTAGGGCAGCAGAGGAGGCCGTATTGCAAGCCATCACGATGGCTTTGCAGCGCTGGGAACGGAGGAAGTCGATAATCTTAAAGACCCGTTCGATGATTTTTTCTTGGGTCTTCACGCCGTAAGGCATATAGGCGAGATCGCCAAAATAGTGAATGCGTTCGAAGGGCAGTAAATCAAAAATGGCATTGGCAACCGAAAGGCCGCCAATGCCACTATCTAACACTCCTACAGGAGCTCGTTCGTTATGCGTTGGTTGTTGCACCGATTAGATTCCTAATTTAGCTTTTACCAAACCGCTTACATTCTGTGAATCTTCGAAGTAGAGTAGAACGCCTTCATCAAAGATGAACTGGTAGCCTTCCTCTTTGGCAACAGCCGAAATAGCGTTGTTTACTTTTTCATAGATTGGCTTCAGCAGATCATTACGCTTGGTCTGGATTTGCTTAACCATATCTTGCTCAAACTTCGCAATTTCCAACTCGCGCTCTTTCAATTTCTTCGCTTCTTCCTCTTGTCGTTTTTGAGAAAGGTCTCCTGCTTCAATCTGCTGGCGCACTGCCGCGAAGTCTTTCTCTAATTTTTGCACCATCCCTTGGCCTCTCTTCTGTAATTGCTTTTGCAATGCATCTAGGTTGGCTTCTGCTTGCTTCACATCTGGCATAGCAGCCAGGATTTCTGCTGAACTAACAAAGCCGAACTTTTGCGCTTGTGCAGTAGTAGCGATGCAAAATAGCGCGATCAAAAGGCTGGCAATTTTTACTGTTATTTTCATTGTCTCGATTTTTTTGTTAATGGTTTTGCACTCAAACGCCGCAAAAATAATAGTTAATTCTAATTATTTAAGCTTTTTAAGTACCTCTTCTGTTTTATCGTATTGTGGGTTAGAAAATATAATTCCTGAAGTCGTAGACTTATCAAAGATGAAGTCGTAGCGGCGTTCCTGCGCATAATCTTCAATAGCGCCATATACGCGATCCTGAATCGGGCGCACCAAGGTTTGGCGGCGCTTAAACAATTCGCCTTCGGGCCCAAAGCGACGCTTTTGTAGGTCGCGTACCTGCTTTTCTTTATTCATAATCTCGTCCTCTTTTTGCTTGCGCGCTTCGTCACTCAATAGGACTTGCTCTGCTTGGTAGCGGTTGTATAGGCCCTTAATTTTATCGTATTCTTC
>JBCCRH010000162.1:0-11830 GCA_039208045.1 Bacteroidota bacterium | reverse complement strand
GCATTCTTTCTAATATCAAAGAGGTAGTGTACTTCTTGGGTATCTAATTGTACTTTAGAGTACCACCGACCTAATATGTCTTGGGCTGCTGCTGTTTGGAGGGATGATAGCTGGACTATAAGTAGTAGGAATAGTAGAATGTTGTTCATAATGCAATGTACTACTTCTCCTTCTGGGGAATATTAAACTCCATACCAAAATTCAATAAATACTCTTCCATTGGCTCAAAGCCTACTGCCGCGCGGCGCTGATTGAGGTATTCTGGCTCCACAGTTTCGCTCAGCTCATACTCGCCAGTAGTACTATTCCTTTCAAGCTGTGTGCCATAAATTTGAGGCTTCCCTTCTCCCACCAAAATACGATCTTCCATCATCAAGATTCGTTTTAGGTCAAGATCACCTGCTTCCGCAGCTATTTTGAATAGTGGTAGATACTTCTTCTGATACTTTATGCGGCCATGCTGGATAACTAACCAAACCGCTTCTACTTGGCTCCGGTTTACCTCTTTTGTCGTAGGCATTCCGCATTGTTCCAATATGGAAATTACTATTTCTTGGTTCCGTGCATCTACCAGCAGGTCAAGCTCTTTTTCACCTGCTCGATTCTTTTGGTCAGCAACTAACACACTGTCTAGCAGTGGGCCGATTTGACTACAGTCAACAGCCACAGGTTGAAGCTCAGGGCCCTCATCCATCGCTTGCATCATTTTTTGCTGCCATATTTTATCCTCTGCTGTTGCTTTCCGCATGATCGTTACTCGCACTACTCCTTGCTCATCTACATAATCATCAAAAGCAATTTCAGCAAAGTCCTCTATCCGCGATAAGGAATCGCGCGTGATGATCTTCCCTTGCATGTTCATATAAGTCAGCTCATCCATATTGGGGAAGTTCCCCACCCTGGCGCGATCAACGATCTCTTGTCTGGAGAGTTTGGTCAAACCTTCGGGGATGAAGTTAGGCTCTTTAGGCTGACAGTTAGAGAATATAGATACAAGTAGGAAGAGCAATAGAATATTTCTTATCACGATTAGAGCTTTTGATAATGCATTCAAATTAACTGTAAACGCGATGTAGAGTATTGATTTAGTGTAATAAAGTTAGTCTAAGCACGTTGAGTGGTAGCCAAAGTAGATATCACTGAGCAACAGCCGAGGTAACCTCATCCATCGCCTCCAACAAAATTCCACATGCCTTCCGAATTTCCTCCTCCGAAATAATTAACGGCGGCGCAATCCGCAGCGAATGACTATTAAATAAAAACCAATCTGTAATCAGCCCTGCTTCCAAGCAGCGCTTGATGACGGCACGTACTACATCAAAACTCTCTAGCTCAATCGCCATCCATAGTCCGGCACTGCGCTTGTCGAGTATAGCAGGATGATCGAGCAGCTCCAAGAATAACGCTTCTTTAGCTTTCACTTCAGCAATGTAATTTTCGGCTAGTAGGGTTTGCAGCGTAGCCAAACCTGCTGCGCAACAAACTGGGTGCCCTCCAAAAGTGGTGATATGCCCTAAAACCGGATTGTGAGATAGTGTCTGCATTACTTCTCGTGCTGCCACAAACGCCCCAATGGGCATACCACCGCCCATCCCTTTTGCTAAAAGCAAAATATCAGGCTGTATGCCATATTGCTCAAAGGCAAAGAGTGTACCGGTACGGCCAAAGCCTGCTTGGATTTCATCCAAAATAAGTAAGGCCCCTACTTCATCGCAGCGCTTGCGCACTTTTTGCAGATAGCCGCTATGGGGTTTGCGAATGCCCCATTCTGCTTGTACGGTCTCCATAATGACTGCTGCCGTCTTTTCGGTAATTTGCTGAAGGCAAAATTCGCAGTTGAACTCAATATGCTTGATGCCGGGCAGTAGCGGGTGGAAGGGTTGTGTGAACGCTGTGGGGTGCATCAAGCTAGCCGCACCTTGAGTGCTGCCATGATAGGCCTTTTTGCAGGCGATTATTTCGGCTCGACCGGTATAGCGCTTGGCCAATTTCATGGCTCCTTCCGTCGCTTCACTGCCCGAATTGACAAAGTACACACTATCCAGCGGATCAGGCAATTGCTCTGCTAGTAGCGTCGCGAGTTGCACTTGCGGGTTCATTACAAACTCCCCATATACAATGGTGTGTAGATATTTATCCAGCTGCTGCTTGGTGGCGCTCACTACTGCCGGATGGCAATGCCCTAGGCTACTTACCCCAATGCCTGCGATAAGGTCAAGGTAAGCCTTCCCAGAAGGATCGTACAAATACATGCCTTCGCCTCGCTCGATTTCAAGCGCGAGCGGGCTATCGCTAGTCTGAGCGACGTGTTGTAAAAAAAGCTGTCGTAAATGCATAGCAGCAACGGCTTATTTTCGATTCAAATAATTGGCTAAATCAGGGAATTGGGTGGTAGCGGCTCTAGCCATTTTGTTATCGGCCCGCATGCCATAGGTGTAGGGTACTACAAAAGCACTCTTGAAGCCCATACGCCGCACCTGTTGCTGAAATTGTTTAGCGGAAGCGTAATCCTCAAAAGCGCCCAAGGTATAGCGGTAGTAGCCCACTTTTGGCGAAAGCTCTACCATTGGCTCATTAGCCATCGTAATAGCAGGGTGGGTGTATTTTTTCTTCACCGAAACGAATTGCACTTTGTAGCATAGGCCTGCATTGAGGGTGGCCTTGGGGGCAAATAGGCTCTGCTCAACGCCTAGATGAGGCAAATCAGGTTCTTCGGTAGAAGTGTAAAAACTGAGCTCTACTTCGGCACCTATCCCTTTAATGCCTTCGGGCAACTGCCAGGGGGCACGTAGAAATAATCGATCTGGTGAAATGCCATTTTGGGTAAACCAATCTGCTACTTTCTCAGCAGAGGTAATCCCCTCAAACAGACGGTCGGGAATCGCTTCATTTTTGGCGTAAGCCGAAATAATAAGCTGGCTCTCCGGATAATCGATGAGCTGCCGCTTGATCGATTGTAGGCGTTCCTCGTCTAAGCTATTAGCAGAAGTGTAGCTAATATTTGTCATGCTCGAAGCGACTACTGGTGGAGGGGTAAAACTTGTGGCTGGCGGTTTAGCTATTGGTGGTGGTAGGGCTGGGTAATCATCAACAGGTACTACTGGCGCTGGGGTATAGCTAATTGGTACTTCTTGTTCAGGCAAAAAGTCTTCAAAGTAAGCTGCATAAATATCGCGGCCCCCAAAACCATCTTTACGAGTCGATGTGAAGTAGGCTGTAAAGCCATCTTTTGCTAAACGGAAATCTACATCATCTCCTGCCGAATTGATAGGAATGCCTACATTATACGGTTTTGTCCATCGCTGCTTGCTGGCCACAAATGAATTTTTGAATACATCCAACCCACCAATACTTCGCTCTGGATGATTGCTACTGAAGTAAATGGTCTTCCCATTTCTGGAAAGAAAAGGTGCTGTTTCATCAAAAGGCGAATTGATCGTTGGGCCTAGATTTTTTGGCTTCGACCAACTTCCATTGGCATATCTACTTTCGTAAAGGTCTAGCCCACCATAGCCACCCGGGCGGCTACTTGCAAATAGGAGCAGAGTATCATTAAAAATAAAAGCGGCTTGATCGCCAGAACGTACTTGGAAAGGGCCTGGAAATGGATCAGAACGCAGCGTGCGCTCTTCCACCCGTTGAAACGTATCCATTAGGATGCGCCCTTCTTGGGCAGTAGGCCCTTTAAAGTAGTAAAGCACAGAGCCATCTCGATTAAAACCCAACAGAACTTCCCGTTGTGGGCTATTTAGCAAGAAGTGCATTGATTTTGTACTCCCCCAAATACCTCCTTGATTGCTACAGCTGTACATATCGCTCCGGTACTGACCCAATTGCTCATCTGGTCGGCCATAGCGATCGCGCGGGCCACCCATATTACCAGTTCTGATAGAAGAAAAATAAAGGCGATCGGGCGAGTTGGGACTTAAGATCGGATTAAACTCCTCTTGCTCGGTATTTACCTCTCGGCCTAGATTTTCTACAAAAGCCAGGCCTTTTTGGTACTGAATGGCCAGCCCATTGGCACATCGTTTGATCGCATTTACCACTACTCCACGTTGTGGATTAGATTGGCTGATACTGCGTAAGAAATTCTTGTAAAAAGCAGCTGCTTCCGCAAATTGGTTGCGGTGATGAAAAATACGCCCCAAGTATAGCCAACACTCTGGGTAAGGCGACTCTTCTGCTTCCACCAATCGGTTGAGGATGCGCTCTGCCTCATCGAGTTGGTTGAGCTGGTATTGGCAGACTGCTTTGAGGAGTAGGATGTCTTCGTCTTGCGCTTCCCATTGATTGTTGCGGGAAAGCAAGCTGAGGGCATCACTGTATTTGGTATTCGCCATTAACTCCTTGGCACGCTCTTTAGTGGATTGACTAAACAGGAGGACAGTCGTCCAGCTAAAGAAAACGGCTAAGAATAGGTATCGCATGCACCAAATTTGGGTTAGTGAAATCTAGATTTTTTGCGTTGCATCAAATTGCTCTAAGTAGTCCCCTATTTTACGTAAGAACGAACCGCCCAAAGCGCCATCTACCACACGGTGATCGTAAGATAAGGATAAAAACATCATGTGGCGAACGGCAATAAGGTCGCCAAACTCTGTTTCTACCACTGCTGGTTTTTTACGAATCGCGCCAGTCGCCAAGATGGCGACTTGTGGTTGGTTGATGATTGGGGTGCCCATCACATTACCAAAGGTGCCCACATTGGTGAGCGTGAAAGTGCCGCCCTGAATTTCTTCTGGCTTCAGCTTATTGGCACGCGCACGGCCAGCCAGGTCGTTTACTGCCTTGGTCAAGCCTAAAAGACTTAAATGATCTGCTTTTTTGATAACCGGCACAATCAAGTTGCCTGATGGTAGCGCTGCTGCCATACCTATATTGATGTCTTTTTTGCGAACCAGATTATTGCCATCCACCGAAATATTGATCATAGGGTAATCTTGGATCGCCTTTACGACTGCCTCAATAAAAATGGGCGTAAAGGTGATTTTCTCCCCATGCTTCTCCTGGAATTGCTTTTTGATTCGGTTGCGCCAGTTAACTATATCGGTAACATCTACCTCTACAAATGAAGTGACGTGTGGCGAGGTTTGCTTGGAGCGCACCATATGTTCCGCAATGAGCTTACGCATGCGATCCATTTCAATGATCTCCACATTGCCATTTGCAGAAGCAGGAACGCTTGGTGCTGCGGGCTGAGTGACTGCTACAGGCTGAGGTGGTACGGGTTGCACTATTGGTGCTGGTGCTACTGGAGCAGTTGATATGTTAGCAGAGTTTGAGCGCTGTTCGATGTAAGCTAAAATATCTTTTTTAGTTACGCGACCATCTAGGCCCGTGCCGGGCACTTGATCGAGTTCTGAAGCCCCGATATGCTCTTTTTTGGCAATATTTCGTACTAATGGAGAGTAGAAGCGGCCGCTGCTACCCGTTTTGCTTACTGGTGCTTCGAGCGTGGCTGTAGCTACTGCGGGCATCGTTTCTGTAGCTACGGCATGGCCATTAGCTGGATTGGTCGGCTCAGCAGTGGCAGGTGCAGCAATACTTGGACTAGCTTGAGGTGCCTCTTCACCTTCCGTAGCAATAATGGCAATGACCTCGCCAATGGGTACTACATCATTTTCTTGGAATCGGATTTCAGTAATAACACCGGCTGATGGCGAGGGAACTTCGGAGTCTACTTTATCAGTAGCGATTTCCAAAATGGTTTCGTCTACATCGACACTATCGCCTACTTTTTTCACCCAATTCAGAATAGTAGCCTCCATGATACTTTCTCCCATTTTGGGCATAATTAATTCAACTTGTGCCATGCTGTGTCGTGGTTTGTGGTTTGGTTATAATCTTTGGTTAAGGACAAAAAAATGCTGTTTAGACTGCAAAAATACTGGAATTCAGGCGCTTAATCAAACACGAAGGGACGGATAGCCAAGCTCATGTATCTGTTGTAATTTATGGTATTACGCTTTTGCACAATAGAAGTGTGCATTTTGCGAAAGCCACCTCCTTAATTATTGGTATTTGGGTACTCTTGTAAAACAAATTTTCGAATCATATTTAGTGCCTGTACCGTTGCGTACTGGATATTTTTTAAACGATCCTTGCCAATTTGAAGTTTTCGAGTCTGTATTTGCTCGTTGTTTCCTACAGCTAGCCATACTGTTCCTACAGGCTTTTCAGGCGTTCCCCCTCCAGGGCCAGCTACCCCAGAAACAGCAATAGCAATGTCTGTATGCATAAGCTGCAAAGCGCCAACTACCATCTCTTTCACCGTTGCTTCGCTCACTGCACCATGAGTCGCCAAAGTCTCAGGCTTCACTCTCAGTTGATTGACCTTTACATCATTTGCGTAAGCGATAATACTACCCATAAAATAAGCAGAAGAACCTGGAACACTGGTAATCTTATGTGCCAAAAAGCCACCTGTACAACTTTCAGCTGTAGTCAAGCTGAGTCCACGTTCTTGGAGTGTTCTACCTACTACCTCTTCTAACAGTTCTTTATCGTGTCCGAAAACGAGTTCTGGAATGCGTGCTTCTATCTGCTGTACGTAATGGTTTAGTTCTTGCTGTAAAGCTTGTTCGTTTGCTCCTTTGGTCGAAAGACGCAAGCGCACCTTCCCTAAGTTGGGTAAAAAGGCTAGTTTAATATGCTTTGGTAAATTATCTTCAATATCTTCTATGCGAGCTGCAATTCTAGATTCTCCCTCTCCTACGGTGAGGATGGTGCGGTGAAGCACGGTTTGTAGCTTAAAGTGGTTCTTCAGTCTTGGGAATACCTCTTCTTGCATAATGGACTTCATTTCATAGGGTACGCCGGGCATAGAGACCAAGATGGTATCCTCATGCTCAAACCACATACCGGGGGCAGAACCCATCTTATTGCGCAATAGCGTGGCATTAGCTGGCATGTAGCACTGCGCTTTGTGGGCAGGGGTCGTTTCGCGGCCAAGGCGTTCGAAAATGCGTAGGATACGATCGTAGGTTGGTTGATGAAATTCCAAGGCTACCCCAAAGAAATCGGCAATTGCCTTTTTGGTAATATCATCTTTGGTAGGACCCAAGCCTCCCGTCATTAAGATTAGATCTGCGGTCTGTAGAGCACGTCCGAGAGCTGCTTGAATATCTTCTGCTTCATCGCTAATGGAGTCGATGTGGTTGAGGGTTGCCCCCAATAGATTGAGCTGTTGCCCCATCCAAGCAGAGTTGGTATCTACAACTTGTCCAATAAGAATTTCGTCGCCTATTGTGATGATATGTGCCTTCATGTAAGGGTCGTTTTTACGATTAACGGAATCGAATAGCTTTCAGATCAAAATTCTTTAGTCTGCCATTGTGTTCAACTTGGAGCTGTCCATTTTCCGAAATACCACGAATTATACCGTTAAATGACTGACCATCGGAACTTTCGTAGGATGCTAATTGGTTGATCCGGTAGAGGTGGTTAAGGTACTCCTGGTGGATGCTTTGTAGCTTTCCAGCACGCAGCTGTAAATAATATTGCTCAAAAATGGCACACAATTGAGCCCGGAGGGCATCTAAGTCGTAAACTAATTGGCTGGATAATTGTAATGACGTAGGATTTGGTAAGGCAGGGGAAAAATTGGTTTGGTTCACATTTAAGCCTATTCCTACAATGGTAGACTGAATAGTACTAGCTGAAAGCGTGTTTTGAATTAGAATACCGGAAGTTTTTTTATCTTTAATGTAGATGTCGTTAGGCCATTTGATATAAACTTCTTGGGAAACGCAATCGGCAATGAATTGGCGAACTCCTAAAGCGGTTACTTTGGTTAGCCAAAATTGTTGCTTAGGAAGTAAAAAATGGGGGTAGAGAATTATGCTCAGCGTGATATTTTTCTCAGCTTCACTTTCCCATGTACTGCCAATTTGACCTTTACCAGCCGTTTGTTGATAAGTCGAAATGACAGTTCCATCGCTTGGAGTGGTTTTTGTGAGTAGAGATTGAGCGAAGGAGTTCGTCGAGTCGAGCTGAGGAAAGTGCCACAAGTCTTTGCCAACAAAAAGTGTATTTTGTAAACTTAATTGATCGTATTTAATCATTCACAAAACTAATAAAATCTGAATTTGAATTCACAGCTTAACGTTCAGCAGCGCAAGCTCACCACAGAAGAACTAAACGACATAATCATCGACTGTATCCAGGACATTAAGGGTAAAAATATCGTCAAATTGGATATGCGTCAGTTAGAAGATGCTCCTACCGATTTTTTTATTATCTGCGAAGGGGATTCCAACACACAAGTCAAAGCTATTTCGGGTAATCTGTACAAGCGCTTGAAGCAAGAGTATGGCGTGGTACCTAACCACACTGAAGGAGAGCAGGCAGCTGTTTGGATTTGTGTTGACTTCTTTACTACTGTGGTGCATATATTTGGTCGAGAGAAACGCGAATTTTACGATCTGGAAAATCTATGGAGCGATGCACAGTTCACTTCATATGAAAGTTTATAGCTTTTGACAAATCCTTAGTCGATAAAATGCAACGAAATTAGTTTTCAAGCGTTGTTAAGAAAAAAATATATTTAGAAGGTACTGCTTTCGATAATCGAAATTTAGTATTCCTACCTAAGTCATAAATCCACTTTCCCAATCACTTTACTGTGGGAAAGATCAAGTTATCAGAAGAAGTTAAAAGAGGAAAATTAATGGAAAACAGGAACAATAATGATAGCAACAAACCAAGTAGCCCAAAATTCAGTGCTTACTGGATCTATGGGGTAATTGCTTTGTTTCTGATCGGTCTGAACCTGTACACCATGTCAGAAGGGGCAAAAGAGCAGATCACAATGAATCGCCTCGAAGACATGGTTGTCAATCAGGATATTGAAAAGCTTATTGTACTCAATGAGAAGCGTGCTCATATCTACATTAAAAAGGATAAGCTGGGAGAAGATAAGTACAAGGATGCCGCTCAGAGTAATCTGGGAGGTAATCGCTACCACTACTGGCGCGAGATTGGTTCTGTAGATTCGTTCAATGAGCAGCTACAAGACATGCAAGAGCGTGCAAGTATTCCACGTGAGGCGCGTATTTATCCTAAATACGAAACAAAGCAAAACTGGCTCACTCCCTTGTTGGGATGGATATTGCCTATTGCATTTCTTATTGCTATATGGATATTTATTATGCGTCGTATGGGCGGTGCTGGTGGTGGCGCTGGGGCGCAAATATTTAATATCGGAAAGTCGAAAGCGACACTATTCGATCAGAACTCAAAAGTGAATGTAACCTTCCAAGATGTAGCTGGTTTGGATGAGGCGAAAGAAGAAGTAATGGAAGTAGTCGACTTTTTGAAGAATCCGAAAAAATATACAGCACTTGGAGGTAAAATTCCAAAAGGGGTGCTATTGGTAGGCCCTCCCGGTACCGGTAAGACGCTCTTGGCGAAGGCGGTGGCTGGTGAGGCTGGTGTTCCCTTCTTTTCTATATCCGGTTCTGATTTTGTGGAGATGTTTGTAGGAGTTGGTGCTTCGCGAGTACGTGATTTATTTAAGCAGGCTAGAGAAAAAGCACCATGTATTGTATTTATTGATGAGATTGATGCGATTGGTCGTGCGCGTGGTCGTTCTGCTTTCCAGGGTGGCAATGATGAGCGTGAGAATACGCTGAATCAGCTACTAGTAGAGATGGATGGGTTTTCAACGGACAAAGGAGTCATCCTGATGGCTGCGACAAATCGCCCAGATATTCTAGATTCTGCCTTGCGTCGTCCTGGCCGTTTTGACCGCCAAATTAGCATTGACTTACCTGATTTAGCAGGCCGTCAGGCTATTTTTGATGTGCACTTAACTTCTATCAAAACGTCTCAAACAATTGACTCGGCAGTATTAGCAGAGATGACTCCAGGTTTTGCAGGTGCTGATATCGCTAATGTTTGTAACGAAGCTGCCTTGGTGGCTGCTCGCCGCAATAAAAAGGCAGTTGGCCTAGATGATTTCAACTACGCCTTAGACCGGGTAATCGGTGGTTTGGAGAAAAAGAATAAGCTGATTTCTCCGGAAGAGAAAAAGATTATTGCCTATCACGAAGCAGGCCACGCTGTTTGTGGATGGTATCTAGAGTATGCTTATCCACTAGTGAAGGTGACGATTGTACCTCGTGGTGCAGCAGCCTTGGGTTATGCACAGTATCTACCTCGCGATCAGTATTTGTATCGCACAGAGCAGCTATTGGATGAGATGACGGCTACTTTAGGAGGGCGTGCTGCGGAAGATATTGTCTTTGATAAAATTACAACTGGTGCAGTAAGCGATCTGGATCGTGTCACTAAGATGGGATATGCGATGACAACTGTATATGGTATGAATAATAAGGTAGGCCAGGTGTCTTTCTATGATCCACAAGGACAGTATCAGTTCCAGAAGCCTTACTCTGATGAAACAGCAACCATCATTGATAAGGAAGTACGTGACCTAATTGACTCTCAGTACGATCGTGCGAAGGAGCTATTGACGGAGCGTCGTAATGAATTAGAAATTTTGGCGCAAGCCTTATTGGATAAAGAAGTTTTGCTCAAGTCCGATGTGGAGCGTCTAATTGGTCCGCGTCCGTTCGAAGCAAAGCGCGAGACCGATGTAGAGCCAACGAATTCGGATAATGCAGCGGAGCATAGCTCTGAGGAAGAGCAGTCGCCGGAGGCACCGAAGGAGGTGTAGTCTCGGCTTCGCTCGACTACAGTGAGTATGTTTGGTTAAAAAAAGAGGGTAAGGCTTTAGAGCTTTAGCCTCTTTTTTTATGTATTTTAGTAGAAAGTAATGTTATAGCTAAAATGGGTATTATTGATGGCAGCAAATATGTAAATCCGTTAACGGATTTTGGCTTTAAGAAGTTATTTGGCACAGAGCCAAATAAGGCCTTGTTGGTTGATTTCTTAAATCAGCTACTTCCTGAAGAACATCATATCGAGGATCTGAGTTACGCTAAGAACGAACACTTAGGGCAACAGATCATTGATCGTACGGCCATTTTTGATATTTATTGTATAGGCCGAAATGGAGAGCGCTTTATTGTAGAAATGCAAAAGGCGAAGCAAAATTACTTCAAAGACAGAAGTGTCTACTATGCTTCTTTCCCTATTCAAGAACAGGGCAAAAAGAAAAATTGGAATTATAAGCTTACACCAGTCTATACCATTGGTATCCTAGATTTTATTTTTGAGGATCATAAAAATGAAAAAGAGCTTCTCCATATAGTAGAGCTAAAAGATCAAAACTGTGAGGTCTTCTATGATAAGCTAAAGTTCATCTATATCGAATTGCCTAAGTTTACCAAGGCGGAGGAAGAGCTTGAGACACATTTTGATAAATGGCTGTACGTGTTTAAGCACCTATCAAACCTTAATGACCGGCCCATCAAGCTTCAAGAACGGATATTCAAGCAACTATTCGAAGCTGCCGCCATTGCCAACTTTTCCCCCAAAGAGAAAAAGGCATACCAACGAAGCTTAAAGGTCTATTTAGATCTAAAAAATGTGATAGATACCTCTACAGCAGAAGGGAGAGAAAAAGGGTTAATTGAAGGTAGGGAACAAGGTAAGAGAGAAGGCAGAGAACAGGGAATAAAACAAGGAATAGAGCAGGGCATAAAGGAGGGTATAGAACAAGGTATAGAACAAGGTATAGAACAAGGTATAGAGCAAGGTATAGAGCAGGGTATAGAGCAGGGTATAGAGCAGGGTATAGAGCAGGGTATAGAGCAGGGTATAGAGCAGGGTATAGATAAAAGAAATATGGAAGTTGCCAAAATGATGAAGGCTAATGTAGAGTCTATCGAGAAAATCCAGTTATATACAGGCCTTAGTGAAG
>JBCCRH010000161.1:0-11902 GCA_039208045.1 Bacteroidota bacterium | reverse complement strand
CTTTTTTTGCCATCACCCAACGCACGAGCTTGCGCGCAAAAGCTACGCACCAGTCTAAAGTACTTCAGCGCCTAGCAGTGGGCACAGAGGTGGAGCTACTAGAAAAAACTCGTGCTAGTTGGTGGAAGGTAAGAATAGCACAACGTGAAGGTTGGGTAAAATCTAAGCTTTTAGAAAAAATAGATCACCGAAGTTAGAGGTTAGAGGTAATCAGCAAGTCCATATCGGTAGACTTGATTTTAAATCGTTCGCCCAAATACTCGTTAGTGAGGCACCCTTTATAGGTATAAACCCCATGCCTTAGGCCTAGATTGGATACAAAAAGTTGTTCTAAGCTACCCGTGCTCCCTGCTTTTAGCAAAATCGGAGTCAGGATATTACTCACTGCAACGGAAGCTGTGCGGGATACCCTGGATGCAATATTAGGAACGCAGTAGTGGATCACATCATGCTTTACAAAAGTGGGCTTATCGATCGAGGTCACCTCAGAAGTAGCAAAACAGCCCCCTTGATCGATACTGACATCGATGATCACTGCGCCAGGTTTCATTTTAGAAATCATATCTTCACTCACCACAATAGGGGTGCGCCCTGCCTTGGCATGGATAGCGCCAATGACCACATCAGCAGTAATTAGTTCTTGCTCTAAGTAGACTGGATTGAGCGCTGAGGTGTAGAGTGAGCGACCCACTTGATTCTGTAGGCGCTTAAGTTTGTAGATATTATTATCAAATACGCGGATATCGGCCCCTAAGCCTAAGGCGGTTCGAGTGGCGTACTCCGCCACAATCCCTGCACCAAGAATAACAACTTTTGCACTGGGTACTCCTGATATACCACCCAGTAGCACTCCCTTTCCGCCACTAGTGGTTGCCATAAGCTCTGCGGCTGTGAGTATGGCACTTAGACCAGCCATTTCACTCATAATACGCACGATAGGAAAAGTATTAGACTCATCCTTAATATACTCCATCGCCAAGGCAATTACGCGCTTGTAGCGGAGTTTATTGATATATTCCGCAGTGATGATTGGGAGTTGTAAAGGCGAAATCAAAATTTGATTGGGGTGCATCTGCTCGATCTCGCTGATCAAGGGTGGGGCTACCTTAATGATGACGGCAGCTTCGTAGACCTGCTCCGTGCTATACGCTATATCAGCACCTGCTTCAGAATAATCGTGATCAGAATAATTAGACTTTTCTCCTGCTTTAGTTTCCACTACTACCCGATGACCATGAGCTACCAGGGTAGCCACCGAAGAAGGCACTAGAGCTACTCGATTCTCTTTTAGGCTAACCTCTTTTGGAATACCAATAAAAAGTTTGTTGGGCCGCGTCCGCACTTGCAGCATTTCTGGCTGCGTCTGGTATTGACCCTCTGTAAGTGTCTTGGGTAGAGGTATTCGTTTTTCCTTATCGCTCATAATACATTATTCAGCAATTATTCTACGATTGAAATGGTCTAATGCTTCTATCTTTACATGAACAACATCTTCAGGGAGGAGCGAGTTTACTAACTCTGGCCACTCTACAAAGCAGTAATGCTGCCCATCTAAATAGTCTTCAATTCCGATCGCTAAAGCTTCTTCCAACGTCTTTAGTCGATACAAATCTAAGTGAAAGATATGACTTTGTTGCTTCGTGGATTGTTCTTGGTAGCTGTATTCATTGACAATAGCAAAGGTGGGACTAGTTACCGCCTCCATTGGAACCCCCAGGTGCCCACAGATCGCCTTGATAAAGGTCGTTTTTCCTGCTCCAATGGCTCCTTGAAAAACAAAAACAGTATGCTCGTTAAACTGTTCGAGCAGTGCTGCTGCAAGCTGTGGCAATTCTTCCTCTTTACTAGTCGACCATTCCATAAGGCGAAGATACACCTTTTGGAAATGATGCAAAAATGAGACTCAACGGGTAAAAAAATTGATGGCTTCGAGAAAAGTATCTTTATAATTGGGTCCAATATCAATAAAGGCTCCATTTTCCATAAGCACATGCATATCCTTGCGCTTCACCAACTTCTGAATATAGACCATATTGATGATAAATGAACGATGCACTCTCAAAAAAGAGTTGTTTGCTAATAGCTGTTCATTCTCTTTTAAGCTAGTTGTAGATTTTAGCGGTGCTTCTTTTTGTAAGAGGTGAATCAAGGTGTTTCGACCATCTGATTCGAGAAAAATAATTTCCGATAAATTGATATATAACAAGCTATTGACTGCGGGAAAAACAATGCGATTCACCCGTTCACTATCCAGTTGTTCTTTGATCAATTCAAATCGTTGTTGCCGCCCCACTAATTTTTTGATCATACGCACCTTTTGCACTGCTTTCTGCAACGCATCTACTTGCACAGGTTTAAGCAAATACCCAATGGCACTAGCTTGAAAGGCCTGAATGGCAAAATCCTGGAAGGAAGAAACGAAGATGACTTCGAAGTCGATGGTTTCAAAGAAATTCAAGAGCTGGAAGCCAGAGTGTTCAGGCAGTTGAATATCTAAAAAGACGAGGTCTGGCTGATGTTGCTTAATAGCCTTTATACCCATCAGCATATCTGCAGCTGTATCAAGGAGTTGCACCTCCGGGCAGTATGTTTCTAATAGCTTGCTGAGTAGCAGACAACTTGAAAGATCGTCATCCACGATAATTGTTTTCAACATAGTATAGTAATTACCAGGCTTACGGTACTGCCAATTGTATGGCAATGGCTCTAGTCTTGCGTAATATGGAGGTGTATGATAAAACGAACAGGTGGGTATCGGTGCGAAATGGCGTAAGCCTTCGATAAAAAAGTGCTTGTTTGATGACAAGATAAAACAATATTTTTAGCTATGATTTAAATCGATAGAGAAATGCTCGTTTGGCTGGTCGAAACCAGCCTTGTGAGCCGCTATCTTTCAGACTTGGATTCCCACAATAAGCTAGTATTTCAGGGGTATTTTTCGTATTTTTGTAGAATGGATACAGTAAAGCAAAATCAACAAGTAAAGAGCGAAAATGGGGATTATAGTGCTAGTAATATTACGGCACTCGAAGGCTTAGAAGCTGTTCGGAAACGCCCCGGTATGTACATTGGTAGCACCGATACAAAAGGTCTACACCATTTAGTTTGGGAAGTCATTGATAACTCGATAGATGAGCATTTAGCAGGCTATTGCTCCAAGATCGATACCATCATTCATCCGGATAACTCCATCTCTGTAAAAGACGATGGACGAGGCATTCCTACAGGCATGCACAAGAAACTACAGAAATCTGCTTTAGAAGTAGTGATGACCGTACTGCATGCAGGAGGAAAGTTCGATAAAGATACCTATAAGGTTTCTGGTGGTCTACACGGAGTGGGGGTGTCTTGTGTAAATGCCCTTTCTTCGCACCTTAAAGCAGAGGTACATCGAGAAGGTAAAGTCTTTGTTCAAGAGTATAAAATTGGTAAGCCACAGGCTGATGTAGCAGTAGTGGGTAAAGCAGCCGATACGGGTACTATTATCACCTTTACGCCCGACGCAGATATATTTGAAGTACTAGAGTACAAATACGAAGTACTGGCGAATCGGATGCGCGAGCTAGCTTTCCTCAACAAAGGACTTACGCTGACGCTAACCGATGAGCGCGTAAAAGAAGGTGAACAAGCAAAGCAAGAAACATTTCACTCAGAAGGAGGACTGAAAGAGTTTGTTGAGTTCTTAGATGCGACCAAAACAAACCTTACTGGCGAACCCATGCACATTATCGGCAAAGAAGATAATGTAGAAGTAGAAGTAGCCATGTCGTACAATACGTCCTACAGCGAGAATATCTACTCTTTCGTGAATAATATCAATACACGGGAGGGAGGAACGCACGTAAACGGATTTAGAAGAGCAGTGAATCGCGTGTTTTCGAAATATGGGGAAGAAAATGGCTTTTTCAAGAAATTGAAATTCAAAATATCCGGAGAGGATTTCCGAGAAGGACTGACTTCTGTGGTATCTGTCAAGGTAGGCGAGCCACAATTTAAAGGACAGACCAAAGGGGAGCTAGGGAATTCCGAAGTAACTGGTATTGTTTCTAGAGCCGTAGGGAAAGCACTGGCTGCCTACTTAGAAGAGCACCCACAAGTAGCCAAGCGGATCATGAACAAGGTGATTCTCGCAGGTACAGCGCGCCATGCCGCTCGCAAAGCCAGAGAAATGGTCCAGCGCAAGAATGTGCTCACTGGTGGTGGCCTTCCTGGAAAATTATCAGACTGTTCGTCCAAGAATCCAGACGAGAGCGAAATCTTCTTGGTGGAGGGCGATTCAGCAGGCGGAACAGCTAAGCAAGGACGTGATCGTACCTTCCAAGCTATTTTGCCACTGCGTGGTAAGATTTTGAATGTAGAAAAAGCCTTGGAGCACAAGATTTACGAAAACGAAGAGATCAAGAATATTTTTACCGCACTCGGTGTCAGCATTGTGGAAAATGACTTGGGCGAGCGCGTGCTGAATATCGAAAAATTACGCTACCACAAAGTAGTCATCATGTGTGATGCCGATGTGGATGGTAGCCATATTGTGACACTCATTTTGACGTTCTTCTTCCGCTATATGCGAGTATTGGTAGAAAATGGCTATATCTACATTGCTGCGCCCCCACTCTATCTAGTGAAGCGCGGTAAAGAGTTTAGATATTGCTGGTCGGATGAAGAGCGTAAAGAAGCGGTGGCCGCCTATTCGAAGTCCGAAAACGATACTTCCGTAAAAATCCAGCGCTACAAGGGACTTGGCGAGATGAATGCGGAGCAACTTTGGGAAACCACTATGGACCCATCCACGCGCATTCTAAACCAAGTTTCTATAGAAGACGCCATCGAAGCCGATCGCGTATTCTCTATGCTTATGGGTGATGAGGTACCTCCACGCCGCGCCTTTATTGAGGCCAATGCGAAGTACGCGAATGTAGATGCGTAAAGCATAAAATAATAGAACTAAAAGAAGCGCTAGCTCAAAACTCCTCCGCTAGCGCTTCCACTCATTATATAGACTTACCTTAAGTTTTTTTACCCCTTGATTGTCAATATTCCTGGCACTATTGCTTTACAAAGCGTAGCACCTCGTGTACGTTTTCTGTTTGCATCTGTAAGAAGTAGGTGCCCGTAGGCAAAGTGGCTACACTAATTTCGGTAGTGTCACTTTCTAGTAGGTCGTACTGTAACTGCTCTATTAGTTGTCCGTTTGGGTTGAAAATGCGAATAGTCATCGCTTCACTGAGGCCCTCTGTAAATTGTAAATTGATGATGCCCTGGGTAGGAGTTGGATAAAGCGTTAAACTTGACAGTTTGGATAGCTCATAGAAGGAAACACTAACCACATCCGAATATTCAAACTGCTCATCAAAGTCCGTTTGTCGTAAGCGATAATAGTTTATGCCTATGTAAGGATTTTTATCCTCAAAAGCATAAGACTGTGCTGTATTCGTACTGCCCTTTCCTGCCACAAAGCCGATCATTTCCCAGTTTTTCCCATCTGCTGATCGTTCGATATTAAAGCCCTTATTATTGATTTCTGAGGCAGTTTGCCAGTCTAGATAAACTTGATTTCCCGACTGCTCTGCGCTAAAACGTACTAGTTCGACGGGTAAGATTTCCGTAACCGTAAGTATTACAGAAGTAGCACTATAAGTAGCAGTAAATACAATGTCTGGATTGGAGTTAGTACCCAAGGTAAAGGCACCTGATAGGGCTCCGGCTGTAAGAATAGTAAACATATCACCTGCCTCAGGCACAAAGCTTCCCCATTCAATATTTAAAATCGTTCCTGATATATCTGTAGTTCCAGTAACATTCACCTGGTCATATAATATATCAGCGATCACACCATCAATTTCCATGTTCAAGGCAGCACTTCCAAAAGTAAAGTCCCCATCAATCGTGTAGTTCCCTGTACTTGCGCCTGGCGCAAATATGGCCCCTGCATTGGAAAAACTTACATTAGAACCCTCTACCAATATTTCCCCATTTTCATTATCTACTCCATTGATTTGCCCACTGTTGTTAATGATAGCAAAGTCAGATGCTCGCATCCCATAGCCCCCTTCGCCAGTACCATTCTCTGAATTACCATTTAGATTGATGATCCCCCCTATATTATCAAACCTAGACAGATCACTCGCTGAGGAGGAGCGTACAAAGACATCTAATCCAAATCGTACACAATTCGAAATCGTGATAGTGCCTGAATTATTTAACCGCCCTGCTCTATCGAGTGCAATCCCGACATCTACTCCATCAGATACATTTATAATCCCATTTGCAGTATTACTAATGGTCGAAAATCTATTGAACCTAAATCCATCATCAGAGGGGCTCGTTACATTGATTGTCCCATCATTATTTAGTGTACTTGCTGTAGGATTGCCATCGAATAAAATACCAAAATCTTTAGCCTGATCGACGTTTAAGGTGCTACCCGTGTTATTATTAAAAGTAGCATCTGAGTCTGAGTATATTCCATCATCAGCAGAATTGGTAATAGTTACTATTCCATCATTATTAAAAATGGGATTCCCACGGAATATTCGTATACCAAAATCTCCTGCATCGGTAATGGTAAGCTGGCCCGTATCAAAATTATTAAACGTCGGCCCATCAAACATCCCAAGGCCATCATTTACCCCTCCTGTCGTACTGATGATTCCACGATTGTTCAAGGTTGGAATATCGCCGGAGTCATCATTAAGGATAATGCTATAATCACCAGCATTTGTGATCATTAAGCTTGCTCCAGCATTGTTATTAAATGTCAAATCACCTTCAGCATTTACGCCATCATCACTAGTATTCGAAATGGTGATTGTCCCATTATTATCTAGCGTCCCTGCATCCATATCGATCCCTATCGTCCCCCCATCAATAGTTAGGGTAATACTTGAACTGATCGTCAAACTAACACTACTACTAGTAATTGCTAAAGATTGGATACTCGTAGAACTCCCTAAAGTGATGGTCGCCGCAGTACTCAGTACCACATCATCACCTGAGCCAGGTACCGTATTGGTATCCCAATTATTTGCATCCGTCCAAGTCGTGCCATTTCCACCGCCATCCCAAGTAATGGTAGCCGCTTGAGCAATAGTGATTAGCGCAAAGAGCAAATAAATCGATGTAAGTAGTAAGATTCTTTTCATCTGTTTAAAATTTTTCTGCGCAACGAACAATGCAGAAAAATTTCTGCACATATGTAACCGCTGCGCTCTCGCATAATCTTTTTTAATCATTCCCTTGCGTGATATTATGATTAAATAAGATCATGCTCGTTTCATGATCGCATGTTTCTACAAAAGTAGGGGCACACCATGCGTACAGACCCGACGATCATGCGGCAAAACCCGACATTTTTATGCTAAATACTCAGAAGGTAAGCGCCCAAAGTATTTCCGAAATTGGCGCGTGAAAGCTTGTGGTTGGCTAAAGCCAATGGCATAGGCAACGGCTGCAACAGAGGTATGTTTACGATCTTCCAACAGGCGACGACCCTCTTGAAGGCGCATTTCGAGGATATATTGGCGGGGACTGAGTCCCGTGAGTTGCTTGATTTTGCGCTGTAGTTGGCGCTCGCTTAAGAAGACCGTTGTTGCCCAGCGAGCGACCGAAAAATCTGGATGGAACAACTCTTTTTGTAAAAGAGCTTCTTGTTCAGCTAGCCATTGGGCATCAGCAGCGGATAGCTGAGGCGTCTCTTTTTCCTTGGTAGCCGTATTTTTTGCTTCCGCTGTGGCGGAACGGATGGCTGCATTTTGCAATAGGCTATACATGCGAGCACGTAACTCTTCTTCCACGAAAGGTTTGGCCATATAGTCGTCTACGCCGATTCGCAGTGCCTTTAGTTTATCGCGTAATTGTGCTCGTGCAGTAAGCATAATGACGGGTATATGCCGGTATTGATCGGAGGTTTTGAGGTGTTCCAATAACTGGTAGCCATCCATTACTGGCATCATTACATCTGATAGGATCAGCTGGGGCTGGTAGGTTTGGAGAAGGTTCAAGGCAACTTGCCCGTTTTCCGCAGTGCGGATGTTATAGCCGTCGTTTAGAATGAGCTGGATATATTCGCGTAAGCTGGGGTTGTCTTCTACTAAAAGTATAGAAGGTTTTTTTGCTACTGTTCCTTCTGCTCCGATACTAATAAGAGTGGGTACTTGTTGCGTTGTGGCATCTGCTTCCGCCAAAGCAATAGCCTCCACTTCATCCTCCGACAAACTCCCCAAGACTTCCTTTTTAGGAAACTCAAAATAGAAGCTACTCCCCTTTCCCAGCTCACTTTCTACGTACAACTTGCCTTGCATGAGCTGAGCAAATTCTCGCCCCAGTGCTAAGCCAATACCGGTTCCCCCTTCGTCTGCTGCATCGGCGCGTTTGGTTTGGTAAAAACGATCAAACACATGGGGTATATCATCTGGATGAATACCTCGACCCGTATCTATGACGATAACCTGTAGCTGATGTGGGAGTTCTTTGACGACAACCTCTATCTTCCCTTCAGGAGGCGTAAACTTACAGGCATTGCTCAACAGATTATTCAGTATTTTTTCAAACTTGTCAACATCTAATTGGATTCTGAGCTGTTGGGTGGGCTGATAATGAAAGACAAAGTCTTGCTGATTGCTTTGCGCCCAAGACTCAAAACTCGCTGTAATGCGCCGCATTAAAGGATAAAAAACAATAGCCTGCTCTTTCAAGACTATTTCTGCATGCTCTAGCTTGGTTAAATCCAAGAGTTCGTTCACTAATTGTAATAGTTTTTGCCCACTTTGCTGCGCTAATTGCAGATAATGGTGAGTACGACCATTCAACTGTTGATCCCCCAGCGCTGAGCGAATCGGTGCTAAGATCAGGGTGAGCGGTGTACGCAACTCATGGGAGACATTCGCAAAAAAGCGGCTTTTCACCCGATCTAGCTGCCGCAGCTCTTCGGCTTGTTTTTGGATAGTAGCAGTACGTTTTTTGACTTCAGTCTCCAAGAAAGCCTGGCGATGCTTCAAACGCTGATTTCGCCAATAGAACACCAGGATGATTCCAAGCAGTGCGACCACTCCACCTAGCATCCAAAACCAACTTTTTTTGTAAAAATACTCCTGCACTTCTAATGGTAATGTAAGCTCTTGATCCGACCAGCGGCCATCGGCGGATTGACCTTTTACGCGTAGTGCATAATTGCCCGCAGGCAATCCACTTATGCGAATAAAATTCTCATTGATATAATTCCAATCAGCATCAACCCCTTCTATCATCCAAGCATAGCGGCTTAGCTCCGGTGTTTCATAGTCCAACAACGCAAATTCGAGCCGAAAAAAGCGATCGCCAGGTTGCAGAACAATCTGGTTCGCGTCTTGAATGGCAGCCGTTCTGTTGACAAGCTGTCCACTCTTACCATCAAACTGCTGGTATTCGGTAATGCGCAAAGCAGGGGAAGCCTGAGTATTGGTACGCGCCTGAAAATCCTTAGGGTGAAAAGCCGTAATGCCATTCAAACCCCCAAAATAAATCATACCCGCTGCATCCTTAAAATGAGAAATTCGATTGAATTCGTAGTGGGTAATGCCCTCGTTGGGCAAATAGGTCTGAACACGATTCGATGCTTTGTCAAATCGTATAATCCCATAGTCACTACTCATCCAAAGCTGCCCATAATCATCTTCATAAACGGCATAAAGGGTATTGTTGGAGAGGCCATGTGCAATAGTGAATTGCTCTTGTTCCTTTACTTGCGTTCGATTAATATTTAGCGTTAAGCGAATCAAACCAGAACCTTCGGTTGCCAACCACAGTATCCCTGCTTCGTCTTCATGTAGGTGAAGTATGTTCGTCTTGGGTAGCATATGTGCAACTACCCCTTGCTCTGGCGACCATTTGTACAACCCACTACTGGTAGTGAGCCAAAGCTGCTCTCGTTTCGTTTTCATGAAAGAAGTTACCTGACTATTTTTCAGTGCATCAGGTAGGCCATCCGCTAGCTTCAGGGTGTTGGAAATAGCATCCAAGTAGCCCAAACCAGTATTGGTACCGAGCCAAATTTTCCCACTCTTATCTTCGTATATACTCCAAATTTCCTTTGATTTTCCTTCCCAATGATATTCTTGCTCTATTCCAGTAGATAAGCTTCGCTTTAGCAAAGAGACTTCTCCATACCATAGTACGTCTTCCTCTTGTCCTTTTTGAATCGCTAATGCGAAAAATAGCTTTCCAATATGTTGAGGCTGGCCATTTTTTGTCGTTGTCAGATACGATAGAGCCTTGGTTTGTTTATTCGCTTTATTTAAGATGACCCTTCCCTTGTAGGTGTTGACAAAAAGCTGTTCGCTACTAGCCCATATGCCACGACAACTATATCCATTATTAGCTTGGTAGTTCTGAAACTCTTGGTATAAATACCGTTGAAAAGGATCAGCTTGCAAGCGCACTTGAAATAAGCCATTGACCGTACAAATCCATGCATTCCCATCACGATCAAACTCAATATTCTGAATATCCGCGTCAATGAGCTCTTGGTGTTGATCTCGAAAATTAAAGGCCATCCCTTTTGCTGGATGAAACACAAACAAGTAAGGACTAGCTTTAAACCAAAAAAAATCATGCGTCGGTTGAAAATATAAACGATTCGTCCAATCCGAGAAAATAGTAGTATTTGGGATGGCTGGGTTAAAACTCAGAATGTCTAGTGAATCTTTCAATATGCCATTCCTATAGTGGATCAACTTAGGCATTTCAGGACTATGCGTATTAATAAACCAAAAGTCCTCTTTTCGTTTTGTAAAAAATAGTTGCAATCTGCCTGCTTGTTCGAGTGGAAAGGACTGTAAGACTTGGCCGTTGGGGCTGATTTGGCTTAATCGAGCTGCTGGGGGGCCAGTTTTGATCGCTTCTAAGCCCCAAATACCCTCATTATTTTGTTTGGCAACTTGAGCAAGTGGGAAAAACGGAGACGCTGTTTGAATAGGTTGAAAGCCCAAATCTGGATGATAATAGCTATTGCTGCCACTTATTTCATGAAGGATTAGTCCTCCTCTACCATCTGCAACGATTTCATTTATTTTGGAAAAATCCACGCCTGTGGAATCGCCAAAACGTTGTTCTGGACTACGTACTTCCCCGCTATGAATATTTATTAGACTTATTGCCTCTACATCCTTTCCCAAGAACCAGTGACCAGTTGTCAATACCCAGAGCCAGCCCTCAGCATCCTCCAAAATATGATGGATGGTATTAGAGGCTAAGCCTTGTTCTTCCTTAGTCCACCACTTAAACGATCGGCCATCATAGCGATTGAGGCCATACTTGGTGCCTACCCAGATGAAGCCTAGCTGGTCTTGATGTACCTCAAAAACTTCTCGGTGAGACAAGCCTTCTTCTACCCCAAGGTGCGTAACATTTGCCAGATAGGAGGGCTGTGCAGCTCCTGTAGCACAAGCAAGAAAGATAATTAGGATTAGTAGAGCACTTAAGCGCACGCCAAAGGTTTTTCACAAAATATGAAAGCTCCTCGATTATTAGAAGTCTTGGATGAGACGAAATGGCCTTCGCCTGGCCGCAGCCCCGATAGAAGCGATATGAATAGCCCTACCCGCCTAATGACACCCCAGTAGCGGCGGCTGAGCGAAAACTTGGAGTGACGCCGCCGCTACTGGCTGGTGGAATAGGCTGGTAGGGCTATGAATTTAGCGGATAGCGGGAAGAGCTGCCCAACTTACTTTGTCTTAAACACAGGAGTTCCTATAGCTTCAAAACATTCAGGGTGAGGCTGTACATCTGGTTGGTTGAAAAAAGCATTAGCGGCTTGCATGGCGCAGGGGTTCCCCCAATTGGTAGTCGGCGTATGTTTCCAGCCCTTGAAGAGCAGGTGGAAGCTGTTGGGGAAGTTTTTTTGCATCTGCACTGCCAAATGAGGGGG
>JBCCRH010000160.1:0-11903 GCA_039208045.1 Bacteroidota bacterium | reverse complement strand
GTTTATCTTGTTTGGCTTGCATTTTATGCCGCAAGATTTTCACTTGTTTGTGCTGGCGATGCTGACGTTTATTGTCTTTATTATTTTGTTTACGGTGGTGTATGGGCGTTTGTTTTGTGGATGGGTGTGTCCGCAGACGATTTTTATGGAGATGGTATTTCGGAAGATTGAGTATTGGATCGAGGGGGATGCCAATCAACAAAAGCGGCTGAATAAGGCGCCTTGGACGAGCGCTAAGCTTTTTAAGAAGACCTTGAAGCAGGGTATCTTTTTTGGGATTGCGGTTTTGGTGGCTAATACGTTTTTGGCTTATATCATTGGGCTGGATGCGGTGGTAAAAATTGCGACGGAGCCCGTATCGCTCCACTTGGGTGGGTTTATTGCGATGCTTGTTTTTTCGTTTGCTTTTTACTTTGTGTTTGCCTACATGCGCGAGCAGGTGTGTATTGCGGTTTGCCCGTATGGGCGCTTGCAGGGGGTGATGCTAGATAAGAACTCTATTGTGGTAGCTTACGACTATGTGAGGGGGGAACCTAGAGGGAAAATTAAGAAATCAAAAAGAAAGAAATTAGCTCGTACTAATCCAGTTAAGAACATTCAGGAGTCGGTCATGCAGTCTGCTGTTATGCCTATTGCAGTGGCGGAGCCGCTGCCGGAAGCAGTTAATCCAGCGGAAGCGATTAAGAAGGCGATAGGAGATTGTATTGACTGCAAATTGTGTGTCAAGGTGTGCCCGACGGGCATCGATATTAGAGATGGGACGCAGTTGGAGTGTATCAATTGTACGGCCTGTATGGATGCTTGTGATGAGATAATGGACAAAGTGGGCAGAGATCGAGGCTTAATACGCTATGATAGTGACAATGGCATTGCAAAGCGTACTAACAAGTTATTTACCCCAAGGGTGATCGCTTACAGTGGGGTGCTCCTCTTGCTGCTGGCTATCAATGCGTTTTTGTTCTTTGGCAGAAATAATGTGGAGGCTGTTATTCTGCGGACGCCAGGGATGCTCTACCAGGAAGTGGTGGAGGGTAAAATTACGAATCTGTATAATTATCAAATTATCAATAAGACGGATGAGTCGTTTCCGTATGAATTTAGAGTAGTGGATGGGCTGGGTACCATTCGTTCGGCTGGACAGATACCGCCAACTAAGCCGAGCGGCATGGTGGAAGGGATCATACTAGTAGATATTGATCGCGATAAATTAATTAGTCGCAAAACGAAACTAGAGATTGAAATTATTTCGCCAGAAGGTGAAGTGCTGGATCGAGTGAAGACCAATTTTATGGGGCCTGGAAAGTAAATCAGGCTCAACAGGAATCCTTTTTTATTAGTCGCAAAAAATAGTAGTAATATGAAAATTAATTGGGGAACAGGGATCGCTTTATTCTACATCGTATTTGTGGTGGCCTTGGTTTTTCAGGTGTATAAATCCACCCAATACGACAATAGCTTAGTATCTGAGAAATACTATGCTGATGACTTAGCTTATCAAAGTCATTACGATAAACTGGTAAATAGCCAGCAGTTGGATCAAGATTTGAAGATTCAAAAGTTAGCTGCCGAACAGCAGGTGCAGCTGCACTTTCCTGCGGAGTTTAGTGAGATTCAGGGAGAGATTCATTTCTTCTGCCCTTCGAATAGCCACATCGATTTTAAGGTGCCGATAGCATTGAATGCCGATAATATACAGTTGGTTTCTACGGAAGCCCTGCGGGCGGGCCTGTGGCGGATAAAGGTAGACTGGCAGGTGGCGGATAAAGGTTTTTATAAAGAAGAAGTAATCCAGATATAGCATGGAGATTTGGACCGCCTTTACAATTGGGTTGGTGGGGAGTTTGCACTGTGTGGGTATGTGTGGGCCTATTGCGCTGGCGCTTCCTTTTCAGGGGCAGGGCCAGGCGCGGATGCTCGGGAGTATTCTGCTCTACAACTTGGGTAGGGTGACTACTTATGCTGCTTTGGGCTTGGTGATTGGGCTGGTGGGGCAGGGCTTATTTATTGCTGGTTTGCAGATGTACCTGTCCATTGGCTTGGGGATTTTATTTCTGTTGGCCGCCATCTTCTCGATTAAGCTAGAGCAAAAACTGTTTGGACTTTCCTTTTTGCACGAGGTGCAGACTTGGGTCAAAAAGCAGTTGGGCTTTTTGCTGCGCGGGCATAGCGCTGGTCATTTTTATGGTATTGGATTGCTCAATGGCTTGTTGCCCTGTGGGTTGGTATACTTGGGTGTAGCGGGGGCGGTGACGAGTAGTACGGTGGTGGGGAGCATGCAGTATATGATCTTTTTTGGCTTTGGCACGCTTCCACTGATGTTACTCGCTGCTTTTAGTGGGCAGTTTATGCAGCAAAAGTGGCGGCGCAGGATTCGCCAGTTCATTCCGGTGCTACTAGGGGCATTCGGCCTGTTTTTGCTGTATCGGGGCTTGCAGTTTCAGCTACCGCAAAATTTTCACCTCTGGGAACGTATGCAAGATATACCCATGTGCCATTAGCAAAAAAATTAAATGTCCTTTTTTCTTATACAGCCGAGCTCCTGATGTGCGTTACACTTTCAGGAGTTCTTTTTTTTGTTTCGAAAGTCAATCGAATGTTAAAATCATACCAGTTCGCGATCTAATCGCCTAGGTATGTTGTTAAATATTTTGTACTTTTGAAGGGCCGATTAAACGAATTTCATTTCGTAGCACCTATCATTATCTAACTAAAGTTTTAAGCGTATGACAAAACCGGGTATGAACGTTCTCCCAGAAACCCCTAAAAAGTCCAAGAATACTCATCTTAAAAACCAAAATCCAGAAGGTATGCTAAGTAGATCAATCAAACGAAAATTGATTAAAGCAAAAATTACCTTAAACAACGCCATCCAACACATTTTAGACATCAACCGCAATCGCAAAGGCCTCCGCTACCTCGACGATGCCGACCAAAAGCAAGATGCCCTCAATGAAGAGTTGAAAGTACTCAACAAAATTGTAGCGTATCAAGCGAAGCTCATCCGTAAATACGAGGATACCCTCAAAGGGGGCAAGCGCAAAGCGAGTTGAACTACTCAGTCCTAACCAAATTTTTACCGTGTATTGTTAAGATTTAAGATATGGAGTTGTCGCGATGGCGTGCAGCTCCTTTTTAGTTTGCTGTGCATGATCGGATTGCAAATCCGATCGGCGCGGGCTGGGTGGGATCGGCGCGGGTGGCTAATTGTTTTCGGTAGAATCTTTGGCTACCTTGTAGGTCTTGATGACTTCGCCACTTCTTCGTTCCTTTTCATAGGCTTCTAGCCGAGCATTCTTCATCTTTTCTACCTCTTGCTTAAATTGGATCGGCCGCTTGTTGAGGCTGCGATGGAAGCTTAGGATGATGAGCCTTGCCATATCATCGGGATAAGTCACTCCGAACTGTGCCAGGTGGCTCGACAGGCGGGAACCGCCATAAAAGCCCCAGTTGTGGGTGATCCAGCGGCCAAAGCTGAAGAAGAGCTTTTTTGTGGCAGCTTCTTCGGTCATTTGTTTAAACTTAGCTTTGGAAGAGGCATCGACTAGGCGATTGAGTTCGATCAAAGCATCGGGGATGTCTTTGGGGATATACACTCCATTCAGCCGCTCCTTTTTGATGCGCTTTTGATAAGCTGCTTCAAACTCTTGCTCCGACTCGGGGGGCTTTTGCCCAAAAGCGGATTGCGTCAATAGCAAGCCGAAAAGTAGGAATAGTAGGTTTACGTTCTTCATGGGAATCTGTTTTGGGGCGTGAAAAAATCCCTATTCTAACGGAATAGGGATTGTAAAAGTGTGCTATGAAAAAGTAATAAAATACTTTACAAATTAGTTGGCCTACCAGCGGATTAGGGCAGAGCCCCACGTAAATCCACTGCCGAAGGCGGCTAGGCATACCAAATCGCCTTTTTTCACTGCGCCCGCTTCTACTGCTTCACACAGGGCAATAGGTACAGAAGCGGCGGTGGTATTACCGTATTTTTGGATGTTATTCCATACTTGATCGTCCCGCAAGCCCAAGCGTTTTTGTACAAAAGCGCTAATCCGCAAGTTGGCTTGGTGTGGAATAAGCATATCAATATCTGAAGGCTGTAAGCCCGTCTTACCCAAAGCTTCCATAATCACTTGCGGAAACTTTTGCACGGCCATTTTGAATACAAACTGACCTTCCATATTGGGGTATATTTGACCATTTTCTACCATGTGGTGGTTCATAAAGATTTCACCATACTTAGCGGTAGAATACCCAAAGTCTTGTGGGTCGCCCATCTTGTCAAAGTGATAGCCTCCGTGTGAGCCTGGGTTGATGAAAGCGAGTTTCTCCGCGTACGTACCATCAGAATGTAGGTGCGAAGTCAAAATCCCTTCGCTTTCCTCTTCAGTGGGTTGTACCACTACGGCCCCTGCTCCATCGCCAAAGATGACGGTTACATTTCTGCCTCTAGTGGAATAATCTAAACCCATCGAGTGCATCTCTGCCCCTACCAGTAATACATTTTTATACATTCCTGTTTTGACAAACTGATCAGCAATGGAGATGCCATAGATGAAGCCCGAACATTGATTTCTGATGTCTAGTGCTCCGATTTCTGTTTTGGTGATCCCCAATTCGCGCTGTAAGAGCACGCCACACCCTGGGAAATAGTAATCGGGACTTAGGGTAGCAAAAATGATGAAGTCTACGTCTTCCTTAGTAATTCCCGCGCGTTCTATAGCAATCTTGGCAGCATGGGCACCCATAGAAGAAGTGGTTTGCTTGTGTTTAGTGCCATACCTACGTTCTTTGATCCCCGTTCTTTCCTGCACCCACTCATCCGAAGTATCCATTACCTCCGAAAGGTCATCATTAGTCACTACATGGTCGGGTACGTAATACCCGATACCTGCAATTTTTGATCGAAGCATAAACTGTTAGTTTTGAAGTATAAACAAGTAAATCAGACGAAGTCGAAAGGTCGAAATTTATTTTCATTTAACAAAATACGAGCCTTAGCGGCCGACTCCTTTGCACGATTTCTTTAGCAAAATGATAAGGTTATAATAAATTTAGGTAGCTAAGGTTCTTTGGAACGCTTAAGTTTTTGTAATTTTTGCTTTTGCACAAAACTAGGGACAACATGACCAATGTCACTTTGGGACTAGTGGAAGATGAGCCATTGGTACTAGAAACGTTAGAACTATATCTGGGTGCTCAGGCAGATATGGAAGTCGCTATTACCGCCGATAGTATGGAGAGCTTCCTAGAGCGACTTGCTACCCATCGCACGCCAGTAATCAATACTGTTCTATTGGACATCAATCTGCCTGGCATGTCGGGCCTAGAAGGTATCCGGCACATCCGTGAGAAAATCAATGCCGTCGACATCATTATGCTTACTGCTTACGACGACTCTGATCGCGTATTCAAAGCTCTTTGTGCAGGTGCGGTTTCCTATTTAACCAAAGGTACCGATTTACCCACCATCAGAGATGTACTTCGTACGGTACATGGTGGCGGCTCCTATATGTCTCCAGGTATTGCCCGAAAAGTGATTGGCCATTTTGCCCCAAAAAAACGCCGCCTAGATGACCCGCTCACGCCCCGACAGGCGCAAATTGTGGAGGGCCTGGTAGATGGCTTGAGCTACAAAATGATCGCCGATAAATACCTCATTTCGGTGGAAACCGTACGCGACCACATCAAGAAAATATACAGAAAGCTTCAGGTCAATAGCAAAGCAGAGGTAATCCGAAAAAAATTAGATGGCGAAATTTGATACGATGCACCTGCTACCTTTCATACATCTGCTCAACAAATGCTCCCTTTTTCTATTAGCCGTATGGCTAATAAATTGCTCCCTTCAAGCGCAAGTAAGCTTCCTCCAAACCCAGTTCTACTCCCTCAATGATGGGCTGTCTAACCGAAATATCACGGACATTTATCAAAATAAAAATGGGTACCTCTGGATTGCTACTCCTAATGGCTTAAATCGTTTTGACGGCTACCAATTTAAGGTGCTAAATAACAGTTGGGATAATCCCTATAAGATTTCAGGCAACGGCCCTGAGCAAATCGCTGAAGATAAGCATGGGCACCTGGTGCTCACCTATGCCACTAATTATGGCTTCTTTGATCTGTTAGACCCCTATTCGCTGTCTACTCAGAAGGTAGAACTGCTACCGGAATATGGTATCCGAGGAATCGTTCGGCAGATCATCGTTTCGCGTGAGGGGGAAATTTATATTTTGTCAATCAGTCGTAATCAGCAAGATAGCCTACATCTTTATCAGTACAATCATGGGAATGATGAAACGCCTTTTGCCTCGATTTTTTCTCGGGAGGAGCAGGAGCGCTATTCTAGTGCGGCAAAACTAAAACTACTGAGTCTACAGAACGGCACGTTCTTACTTTCCGATTCTGAGAAAGGCATCCGCCTATTCGACCAAACGGGACAAGTGATTCAGGCAATTAGCTCCGATGATTTCCCAGGTAGCCAAACCGAAAATTTTCACCAACTCTTACACGAAGATATTAACGGCCAGCTTTGGATTTCTTTCGAAAATGAGCCAGGACTATACACCTTAGAGCAGTCCTCAATACCTGACAATACCTTCCAATTGTTTAATAAAATACCGAGCGACCAGCACTACTCAGATATCTGGGAAGATCAAAAAGGGAATTTGCTGGTCATTCAAAAAACACCAATCACACAGACCAACAATGCCTTGTATTGTATTACCCCTACCCAGCGAGTACAAGATTTTTCTTTTCTGCTGGAAGTGGGCAACTACATCGTACACGTTGCCAGTGCCGACTTTTTCAAAACCCTCTATGTGGGTATTGATACGGGTCTAAAAATTGTGCAAAACAATTTATACAAGGTAAAGACCTACCTAGCAGAGTCCTTAGATGTTGATCAGCGTGGCAAAATCATACGAGGCATTACGGACAATGGGAAAGACAAACTCTATTTCGCTCGCGAAGTCTCTAGGTGGTACGCTATCGATTTGGAATATGATTTGATTGATACCATAGAGCTCAGAGATCCCGAGACCGATGAAGTGCTGAACTTCAATTGTGGTTTCGACCTAGAATTTGGCCAGGGCGGCCATCTTTGGGGTATTCTTTGCGATGGCAGCAGCTCTGGTTTGTTGGTACAATATGATACGGCAAATTGTACTACCGAATTTTTTGATTATTCGGAGAGGTTCTATGCCATGGACATCGACCAAGAAGGCACGATTTGGCTTTCTGCCCCCAATAATGGAGACAAGGGCTCCCTTATTGCTTTCAATGCTTCTAGTAACCAATTCGAGCTCTTTTATGACCAAGAGGGAAATAATCCGTTTCAGGACGCCCTCCCGCGCTTTATTGCCGCTAGCGAGAGCGGGCTGCTCTGGGTAGGCTCTGACCATGGCTTATTCAAGGTAGACCCCAGCGAGCGAACTGCCGAACGCTATCTAGTGGATGATACCGAAGGGAGCATGGGCCTTCCCAGTAATGTGATTTATGAAATTTATGAAGACGATCAAGATCGCCTCTGGCTAGGCACGACCAACGGGCTTTCTATTTTTGACCTCCAGAAGAATACTTTTACCAATTACGATACCCGCCACGGACTAGCTAGTAATACCGTTTGTGGCATTGTGCCCAATGGAGATGGGAATTATTGGGTTAGTACATTTGATGGCCTCTCTTATTTTGATACAGAGAAAAAGCTATTCCGAAACTTCTACCGAGAGGATGGCTTTAGCCACGATGAATTTAACCGTTTTAGTTACCACAAAGACCCCAACGGACGTATTTATTTAGGGGGTGTAAATGGCTTAAATGTATTCGATGCAGCCGACTTATTAGTGGATGAAAGTGTTCCGCCTGTTATTTTGACGGAAGTCAAGAAATACGATGTGCGAAATGACTCTAATATTGTTCTGGAAACCAACCTCAATGAGTTAGAGTCGATTTACATTTCGCCCTATCATAATTTCTTCCAGGTACACTTTACCATTCCAGATTTCGCTAATCCGCAGCGCAACCAATACCAGGCTAGACTGGAAGGCTATGAGAAAAGCTGGGCTTACCTGGGCAATGCCAACTATGTGCGCTACAGCAAACTCCCGCCTGACAATTATGTGCTACACATTCGTGGAGCAGATGCCAATGGTAATTGGAGTAATGAAGTGCTCAGCATCCCTATTGAGGTAGGTGCTCATTTTACCGAACAGTGGTGGTTTTTTGTCTTGATGATTCTTTTTATTGCTGCGGTAATCTACGGCCTATTTCAGTACCAACTGGAACAACGCCTAAAAGTCGAACGTATCCGCATGAAACTATCAAGTGATCTACACGATGAGGTCACCGGCTTATTGTCGGGTATTGCTATGCAAACTGATGTCTTACAGTTGCAGTTAAAGGATGAGCAGATACAGCAACGCGTTAAGACGATAGGCGAAGTGAGCCGAAAGGCGATTTCCAAAATGAGCGATGTCATCTGGTCGATTGATAGCCGCAAAGACAAAGTGGGAGATTTGCTCGATCGCATGCACGAGCACGCTGATGATGTGCTGGTGCCTATACGCATCAACTATACCTTCAAGATTCAACGGATTGATCGCAATCAGAAGATGCCGGTCAATATTAGGCAAAATCTGTACTTCATTTTCAAGGAGGCCATCAATAATATCGCCAAGCACTCCTCAGCTTCCGTAGTAGAAGTACAGTTTGGGAATAATGGCAACCATTTTGAACTCATCGTAGAGGATAATGGCGATAGCTCCAAAGCTGCTCCTGCGCCTAAAACCTCTCCTTCTAAATTTAAGCGCAAAGGTCAGGGATTATCTAACTTAAAGATGCGCGCTGAGCGTATCAATGCGCAATTGGATATTTTCCAAAATCCAGGGTATAGCATTCAGCTCAAGATGCGGAGGTTTGTGTAGGGGGTATATAGCCCCATGAATATGGGGTTTCGTAAAACAGTGGCTCGCTCTATCTTTGTGTTGTTATTAGCCGATCCCAGAAACAGAAGATTTATCCTTCCTATTAACCTATCAACAAGAAGCGTGTTTACTTAGGGACTTTCCTAAACTCCTTTTTGGAAAGTCCCAGTTTTTTACTCTGGGAAGGCTCAAACAAAGAAACAAAACTAAACTCCAGTACTTAATGTGTCCGCCTGAAGCGGGCAATTTCTATGTGTTCTAACCATGCTGTGAAAAACACAAGCTCCTTCCCGAAACGACTACATGCGGGAAGGAGTTATTTTTTTATTACCTTTCTGCAATGAACACAGCCCGTCCACCACTCCATCAGAAAATCATTTTTGCCCTCGGCCAGTTGGGATGGTCGCTAGCTAGCTTTGGCGCCGCCAATTTGCTAGTCTATTTCTATATGCCTCCCGAAACTGGGCAATCTGCTATTTTCCCTACGTTCATCTCGCAAGGGGCTATTTTGGGTAGCTTCACATTAATTGGTCTGATCAATTTTGGTGGACGCATCTTTGATGCTATTACTGATCCGCTGATTGCGCAGTGGTCTGATCGCTTTGAGAATCCAATTGGCAAGCGCAAGTTTTGGCTAGCGGTGGCCGGAACACCACTAGCGGTCTTCTCTTTCCTCATGTTTGTCCCTTCTTCTGAGTCTACGCTAACCAATGAAATTTTACTCACTTTCGAAATCATCTTATTCTACTTTGCCCTAACGCTCTACGTCGTCCCCTACTCTGCCCTAATCAGCGAATTGGGCCACGATCCTAAAGATCGGATGTTTATCAGCACCCTCATCAGCGTCACTTGGGCTATTGGCTTCCTGATTGGTAGCAATGCGTACGCCTTGCAGGCTGCTTTCGAGCAAAGCTATGACTCCACTACTGCCTTTCAAATTACCATTGGCATATTTGCTGCCATTGGCTTTGTATTTATGTATGTCCCAGTTCTTTTTCTCAAGGAGAATCAGTTTGCCTATCAGCTCCCCTTACAGCTTCCGCTAAAAGAGGCGCTAAGTAAGGTGATGAGCAATAGCAACTTTAGGGTATTCATTTTTTCTGATTTAATCTATTGGCTTGCCTTATCGTTTATCCAATTGGGCGTTAGCTTTTATGTGACGCTCATCTTTGGCTTTGAAAAAGAACAGGCTTCTGTTTTTCTCACCATCAGCTTTTTGACCAGCTTTTTATTTTATGTGCCTATTAATATGATGGTCAAACGGTTTGGTAAGAAGCAGCTAGTGCTTGCAGGCTTTGCTATTTTCAGCCTTACTTTTTTGCTCACCGCAGCGTTCCCTGTACTACCTTTTTCGGCTACTCTTATCTTTTATTTCTTGGCGATTATGGCTGGGTTTCCCCTAGCTGCCTTTGGGATTATCCCCAATGCCATCATCGCTGATGTTATTTATCAGCACGAAAAAGAGACAGGAGCACAGCAGTCCGGCATGTTCTACGCGACTCGCAATTTTACGATGAAAATGGGTATTTCTTTGGCTAATTTGATTTTTCCTTCTTTACTGCTCATGGGTAAGAGTACTGCCAATAATACGGGTGTAGTAGCTAGTGCGTGGCTAGCGGCAGGCCTTTGTATAATTGGGTTCTTGATTTTTTTGACCTTTAAGGATGTGCCTTCGGAGTAGCTCCACTTCGACTACGCTCAGTGAGCTACTTGGACTACGCTCAGTGAGCTACTTCGGCTGGGCTTAGTGAGCGAGCAAAAATTTTTCCATTCTTTCCAATAGAGGCTTATAGTATCGATCAAAGCCAAGCATCGTACCTGTTACAGCTACACCACTCAACACTACTGTAAAGGCAAAGAAATATACAATCATCCTCCAGCTAGGCGCTGGCTGATTGCCAAAAATCAAGCAAAAAAGGCCGCCCGTTAGTAGGATCATCATGGCGATGGTGCTGTGCAGCAAATACTTTCGGCGTAAGCCTATCTTTTCTTGAGCAGCTCGTACAAAAGGGATCGTTGCCTCGCCATAAGAAAAGGATTGAATAGGGATACGAATCGACTGAGGAATGTAGATCATAATAAAGCCAGCACAAGCTATTAGAAAGAGTCCTAGAACCTCCATGCTTCCAAACTGGGGGTTGGTATGGTAGACCAACAAGGTCATGCCTGTCATAATAAAGGCTAGGTAAGGTAACATCCAAGGCAAGTACTTTTGTCGGAGTGCTTCCTCTTTCCTAAATGTATCGATGATAGCACTACTGCTATCTTTATGCATCAATTGTTCGATTTCGATTTGTGCTTCATGCAGTTTTTCCCAAATGGCTTTTAGATTATCCATGCGCTTCAAATTTTCTTTTTAAACGAGTTTTAATGCGGTTGATTCGCACCCCAACATTATTGGCTTTCAGCCCAATTACTTCGGCGATTTCTTGGTACGTCAAATTTTCTAGGTATAGAATCATCAGTAAGCGATCCCGCTCCGGGAGTTCTTGCAAAAACTGGCGGAGCAGGTGCAGCTTTTTTTGATCGGTTTCTTCGGGTGCATTGCTTTCCCTTGCTTCCAAGTCTCGATCAGGCAGTGGTGCCGTAGCAACTTTCTTTTTCCGCTTATGCATCAGGCAGGTGTTGACCGTTACGCGATAGATCCATGTCGATAGCTGCGCCTCTCCACGAAACTTTTGCAAGCCCAACCAAATATTGATCAGTACTTCTTGCACCAAGTCTTTCGCATCCTCGCGCGAGTTGGTGAAGCCCAGGCACGTCTTGAAGATTTTGTCTTTGTGCTGCTGAATGATCTGTTGGATATCTTGATTCATGTACCTGGTTAGATGCAGGTGGTTTGGGGGTATTACACTTCGACTATGCGAAACCGAGCGTTGATCGAGCGAAGTCGAGATCAAGGCTCCCCCAGGTGTACTATATCCACTTTCAGGTCATCAAAATAGATGGTGTGCTGGGCAGTATTCCAACAATAGATTTTGAGGGTTTTGC
>JBCCRH010000159.1:0-11957 GCA_039208045.1 Bacteroidota bacterium | reverse complement strand
GAAGTATTGGGACTGATTTGGCAGCAGAAGACCTGCACCGCATAGTGCGACTCGGAGAGCAAGCGAGCTACTGCCAAGCCATCGCCACCATTGTTACCAATGCCACAGAAAATGAGGATCGGAGTATCGGTATCGGGAAACTGCTCTTGAAACCAATGGACGAACGTTAGCGAAGCGCGCTCCATCAAATCGAGGGAAGCAATGGGTTCGTGGGTAATAGTGTGCGCATCGAGTGCGCGGGTTTGGGCAGGAGTGATTATTTTCATGGCTGAAAAATAACGACAATTGAGGAATGATGCAGCAAACTTTTTTTGAAGGACTAAAAGTAGTTGAGCTAGCCAGCGTGCTAGCAGGGCCAGCGGTGGGGATGTTTTTTGCAGAGCTAGGGGCCGAAGTGATAAAGGTGGAGAATAAAACGACGCAGGGCGATGTGACACGCCGCTGGAAATTGCCCACGGAAGAGGTAGCGGCCCCCATTTCGGCCTATTACTGTAGCGTAAACTGGAAAAAGCAGGTCAAGCTCTTGGACTTGCGGGCAGATGGAGATCGAGCTGAAGTAGTGCAATTATTGCGAGAAGCAGATGTGGTGATTAGCAATTTTAAGATGGCTTCCGCCAAAAAGCTAGGCTTGGACTATGCGCAAGTCAAAGCGCTTAATCCGCGAATTATCTATGCACAGCTGACGGGTTTTGGAGCAGATAGTGCGCGCCCCGCTTTTGATGTGGTGTTGCAAGCCGAAGCAGGGTTTTTATTTATGACGGGAGAGCCGGGGCGGGCGCCTGTAAAAATGCCGGTGGCGCTGATTGATTTATTGGCAGCTCATCAGCTAAAGGAGGGGATTTTGCTGGGATTAATTCATCGGGGAAGAACGGGGCGAGGGTGCTTAGTACGTACCAGTTTGCTGGAAGCGGCTGTGGCTTCGTTGGCCAATCAGGCGACCAATTGGCTGATGGGGGGATTTATTCCGCAGGCTATGGGGAGTGCTCATCCCAATATTGCGCCCTATGGCGACATTTTCTGGACAAAAGATGAGAAACCTTTGGTCATTGCAGTGGGAACGGAGCGTCATTTTCAGCAATTGTGTCAGTGCCTGGGCTTACCTCAATTGGTGGAAGATGAACGCTTTGCTACTAATACCGCACGCGTGCAACACCGAGCTCTATTAGCCGAGACCTTAAGTCCGGCATTTAAGCGAAAGCGAAGAACAGAATGGATGGCCGTGCTAGAAGATGCAAGCGTACCTGCCGGAGCAATTCGGAATATGCAGGAAGTTTTTGAATTGGATGCTGCTCAGCAAATGGTGCTGCAAGAGCAAATCGCAGGCTTTGGCTCCACCCAGCGTGTGGCGACGATTAGCTTTACACTGACGGAATGACTGGTGTAGGTCGATTAGGCACGACGAATAAGTAAAGTATACAATTATGGCGCAGTAATTTTTGTGCCAGGCAAGGCGCGAAGATCGAAGATAGCCATAGCTACCTGAGTGATGAGCAACGCAGCTTGGTGCAAAAATGACAAGTCAGAATGGATAGTTTACTTGTTTGTCGTGCCTTAAGTGCTAAATCAGAGAAACGATTAGGGCCACGCGGATTATAAATCCACTAAGCGCGGGCCAAGCTTTAAAGAAAAAAGCCTAGCACGTGCCCAGCGGATTTGCAATCCGCTGAAGTGTATTAAATAAACTTTTGTTACAGGGTATTAAGTGTTAAATCAGAGAAACGATTTGAAAATGAAGGACTAATTTCTAATTTAGTACAACTATCAAACCCCTACTATTTTGCCTCGATATTTTCTGCATTTTCTATTCGTTCTACTGCTACTCCCTACTATGGCGAAAGCTACCCACATAGTAGGTGGTGAAATGAATTATACTTGCCTAGGAAACAATCAATACGAAATTACGCTGACCATCTTCCGCGATTGTTTTTATGGAAATCCTGCTGCCTGGTTTGACAATCCCGCTTCGGTAGGAGTATTCGATGTGGACAATAATCTGTTGCAGGATATTCGGATGACGCTGATGAATAATGATACGCTCGCGCCGGTACTGAGTAGTATTTGTTTTGTGGTGCCGCCGGATGTTTGTGTACACACCACTACCTATCGCGATACCATTGAGCTACTTCCACGCATTGGAGGCTACCAGCTGGCGTACCAAAGATGTTGTCGAAATCAGACGATTGTAAATATTATCGATCCGTTAGATTCGGGAGCGACCTATGGGGTGACCATCTCAGAGCGGGCCTTATTGGAGTGTAATAGCAATGCTAAATTTCAGGAATGGCCACCGCTCTATATCTGTGTGGACGAGCCCATCCTATTTGACCAGTCAGCTATTGATGTTGACGGCGATTCGATTGTGTATAAGCTGTGTACTCCTTTATTGGGGGCTACCCCTGCTACCCCGCAACCGCAGCCACCCAATAATCCACCTTATGCTCCTATCAACTGGGAGTCTCCCTTTGGGGTGGATAATATGCTCAACGGCTTTCCGGGCGACGAAGAGCTGGCTATTGACCCACAGACTGGCTTATTGACGGGTTTGCCCAATACGCAGGGGCAATTTGTGGTAGGCATCTGCGTCGAAGAATACCGCGATGGCGAATTGATTTCGACGACGCGTCGCGATTTTCAGTACAATGTGGGGGTGTGTGGGCGAGCAGTGTCCGCCTTTTTTGCGCCAAGCATACAGTGCGAAAGTTTTACCGTGGATTTTCGGAACGAAAGCCTGAATGCAGATGATTTCCTCTGGCAGTTCAATGACCCGAATAACCCTGGAGCTTTTTCTACTGAACCCAATCCTTCGTACACCTTTCAAGATACTGGGCGCTATACCATTGCGCTTATTGCAGAGCCTGGAACCATCTGCCAGGATACGGCCTTTCAAGAGGTATATATTCAGGAGAATTCGCTCTTTCCAGATTTCTTCGTTGATTTTATTGCGTGCAGTGATTCGCTCACGCTTCAGGTGAACGACCTCACCATCGACACCATTTCCAATCCTGCGACCTGGCTGTGGGAAGTGTTGCCACAAGGCTTGGAGTCAGCAGAGCAAAATCCTACTTTTTCGTTTACCTCCAGTGAGATTATCACGCTTCGGCTAACGGTCACGGCGGAGAATGGCTGCGATAAAGTTTTTGAGCAAACCGTGCCTATTGAGTTGGTAGAGGAAGAGTTACTGGCTGATACGGTCACGATTTGTTTGGGGGATGAGGTCTTTATCAACCCTATTTTTAATAGTTCCTATCGCTACAATTGGGAAGCTTCGCCTTGGATTGGGAATTCGCTCAACCCAAACCCCCAAGTGAGTCCCGATACGACCACTACCTTTCGGGTGACGATCACGGACGCCGATGAGTTTTGTAGGATTGAACGGGAAATTACGGTAGCTGTACTCGAAGAACTTACCCTAGATTTACCGGATGACTTCACCACTTGCGACCCCGAGGTTCTACTGACGGTGAGCGGTAACCGTCCGGGACAATTTTTTTGGGACACCACGCCTGCTTTTGCCACGGTCTTTTCTGAGGAAGACACGGTTGTAGTGGAGCCTTTCGGCCAAATGGATTATTATGTGCTGTTGCGGGATGAGTTTGGCTGTACTGCAACAGATAGCGTGCGTGTAGTTGGAAATGGGATCAATGGTGAGATTTTGGGTAATACGGTGCGTTGCTTGCAAGACACCTTTGGTTTGTTCTATATGATCGAAGATGTTACAGATACCCTGAGCTACAGTTGGTCACCCACTGATGCTATTATTATTGGTGAGCAAACTCGGGCACCGATTCTTTCTTATACCGATCCTGGAACGTTCACGCTGTTTGTAGATTTGGAAAATCAGCTGGGGTGTACCTTAATGGATTCGGTGGAGTTAACCATTTTGGATACGGAATTTCAAGAGGATTTTGTGGTGCAAACACAATGTAGCGGCTTCACGGTTCAGTTTGTTGGCACTTCTGTAAATGCGCCCTTCTTTGTGTGGGATTTTGGCGATCCTGCTGCTCCTAACGCAGGAGCATTAGGGGCAGAAACCATCTACACCTATCCTGAGGCAGGAACCTATGAGGTGATGGTAACGCTCAGTCCAGAAGTCGAATGCCCGGATACGCTCCTGCGGAGCATAATGGTGGGAGAGCCAGCGATCAATCTAGATTTTGATTGGGAATATGTTAGCTGCGGCGATAGCGCTGTGGTGCAGTTTAATGACCTTTCGGTAAATACTCAAAGTAGTTTTTTGAGTCGGACATGGGAATTTAGCACGGGATTGCAAAGCACAGATGCCAACCCACAATTGACTATTTACGAAAGTACGGTTATTACGGCTACGCTCGTGTTGACTTCCGATGATGGCTGTGTAGATTCGCTGACCCAGACCTTTCCGATAGAAGTTTTAGTGGAAACCCTTTCGGATACCTTGGTGAGTTGTCCTAGGGAGGGCGTTTCCCTCAATCCTGATTTTAATGCCGCTTATTTATATGAATGGTCGCCTCCTGATTTCTTGGATGATCCTAGCGCGCCCAATCCTACAGCAATACCAACTGATGATCAATTGTACGTAGTACGTATCTCAAATGCGGAGCAGACTTGTTTTATTGGGCGGGCGGTATTTGTACAGGCACCCATGCCTATCACGTATACGCTTAGTCAAGATACCACTACTTGCGCCTCTCCTGTGCCTTTGTTTGCTAATAGTCCTCAAGAGGTAATTTATGAATGGTCAGCGGATAGTCTATTTCAATCCATTGTAGATATGGGAGCCAATATTGAGTTGGCTGTTTCGAATGCTGATACTGTTTATGTGCGCTTGACCGATGCTTTTGGTTGTCAGGTACGTGATGAAGTGGCCATAGACAATAAGGGGATAGATGTATTCTTGAATGCGGAGCAGACTATTTGTATTGGTGATACCGCACAATTGGAGGTAGCTAATCGATCCGATAATCCGATCAGTATTGATTGGTCACCAGAATCAGGGCTGATTAGCGGTCAGGGGACAGGGATTGTGTTGGTAAGTCCGGCGGAGTCTACTACCTACAATGTGGCTATTTCTAATGAATTTGGATGCCAGCTAGATACGACCATTGCACTTTCCATTTTTAATTTTGTTCCTCCTTTGGCCGTTGATGCGCAACCTGACACCCTTCTTGGGCCAGGCCAAGTCGATTTATCCGCTACAGATGACTTAAACTACAACTATACTTGGATGCCGCCTGCCTTTTTGAACGATGCTACTATTGCCAATCCATTAGCCAATATTAATGAAACCACGACCTTTGATGTGCAAATTCGAGATCAGAATGGCTGTGTCAATAGTAGAAGTGTGACAGTAGTGGTGCTACCATTGATTTGTGATGAGCCTAATATCTTCGTTCCTTCAGGCTTTACACCCGATAACGATGGCTTGAACGACCAGCTTTTTGTTCGGGGCAATATAGTGGATCAGCTCTATTTTGTGATCTATAATCGCTGGGGCCAAAAGGTGTTTGAAACGCGCGATCAGAATGTGGGATGGGATGGTCGGTTTGAAGAAAAAGAATTATCTTCTGATGTATTTGGCTACTATTTGCAGGTGGAGTGTATTGGAGGAGAGCTGTATTCTAAAAAAGGGAATATCACTTTAATTCGATGAGATCATGTGGGAATGCCCGATATGTAAGCGCAAATTTAAAGTCACGAACCAATCGCATATTTGCACCACCAAAACGGTTGGAGAGCTTTTTGTGGATGCACCAGATGCTTTTGTGCTTGCCTATGATGATATTATTCAAGAGGTACAGCAATGGGAGCCTTGCTATGTCGGTGCATCGACTAAGGCCGTGGTCGTTACGAGTACTATTGCTTGGCTGATTATTCGACCGATGAAAACGAGATTGGATGTGAAGTTCTACACCGCTCAGCCGGTAGAGTCGGAACGGGTGAGGCAAGTACGTCCCTTTAACAATAAATTTGGGAATCATATCCATATTCGCTATCCAGAGCAGGTAGATGAGGAACTATTTGAGCTGTTGCGAATAGGGTTTGACTATTCGATACAAACGTAAAAAGCCTTCACACCAGTAGGTGCAAAGGCTTTTTCTAAGAACAAATAATGGTATTTATAGAATACTAATATCTGTTGTAACCACCGCCACCACCGCGATTGCGGTCATAGCCTCCGCCGCCGCCACGGCCACCTCTAAATCCTCCACCACCACGGTTTTCTCTGGGCTCGGCTTTCTTTACTACGATTGTTCTGCCATCGAGGTCACTATCGTTTAATGCTTCAATAGCTGCAAGTGCCTCATCATCGTTAGGCATTTCCACAAAGCCAAAACCTTTAGAGCGTTGTGAAAACTTGTCGTAAATGATTTTAGCAGAATCTACCTCACCAAATTCTAGAAACGCTTGTTCTAGGGTGTTTTCGTTGGTGTCGTAGTCTAGTTTTGCTACAAAAATGTTCATAAATACAGTTTAAATAATGAAATACAAGGCAAAGCTACGCTAAATATTCGTCAATTGCTGGTATTCGAGCTAAATCCCTACCATTTTAAAAGCTTTTTCTAGGAATTAGTAAGATTTAGAGTAAGTTTTCTATATTAGTTAGTATACAATGACCCAAAATACAAATGTCTATGCGCTCCATTCTATGCATTTTATTATTGCCAATCATAGTATTGGCCCAAGATCAACCTACTCCAAGCTTCGATTTTGCAGAACCCAGCCCTTTCGAATGGGCTATGACCACCTGCGACTTTGACACTAGTGCTAAAGCAGTTATTTTGCTAGACAAAGCAAAAATCTACTTTGAAAATGATCATGCGGTGCTTCATAGGCACCGGCGCATCAAAATACTAGATCGAACGGCCTTTGGTGAAGCGGATATCAAAATTCCATTTATCCACCACAATGATCGAGAGCAGATTACTAATCTAAAAGCAATAACCCTCAAACAGCGCGCTGATGGAAGCATAGAGGAAATCAAACTAGAGCGGAAAGATAAGTTTGAGGAGAAACGAAGCGAGTATTATTCGAATGTTCGTTTTGCATTTCCTGCGGTAGAAGAAGGTGTGATCTTAGAGTACCGCTATAATCTCCGCACTAAAAACTACTACTATTTGGAGCCCTGGTATTTCCAGAATGAACTGCCTACGGTCCACAGCGAGATCAAGCTACTTTGTCCTGATTATCTATACTATAATATTATTAAAATGGGCAACCGCCTGGGCGAGCGCTACCAAGATAGTAAAGAGAGTAAGTGGGTATTGGAGGAATTGCCAGGCTATAAGAATGAGCAGTTTGTTTACCAGCCACAAGACTATACGGAGCAAATTCGTTTTCAGCTAGCTGCCTATATGGCAAATGGAGTATGGAATAAAGATGTGTTAGGCTCTTGGGAAATCATTGCAAAAGAGATGCTAGAGGAGTACGATGGATTCTTCAAAAAGAGCAAACGGATTAATGATATAGCAGAAACCTTAAAAAGGAATCATACTAATGAAGCAGATTTAGCCAAAGCGGCTTATGAGTATGTCAAACAACACTATCAGTGGAATAATTACTATGGGAAGTACCTGAGTGTGAAGTTCCGCGATTTTTTAGAGCTCAAGAGTGGGAATTTGGCAGAGCTAAACATTATGCTCATCACCTTGCTGCGCAAGCTTGGCATATCAGCTAATCCGGTACTGATTAGTACCAGAGGTCATGGTAAGTTTATCAGGGCTTTTCCGCTGTTGAGTCAATTCAATGCTGTGATTGTAAAGGCTAATATAGGTGATAGGGTATACTACATGGATGTTGCTGGGAGCAAGCAGTATGGATTGAGTTGGGACTTATTGCCGGTCTACGATCTTAATTACTACGGCTTTGAGCTAGATAAGGAGGCACCAAAATTTGTTAAGATCGTACCTTCTAATAAGTCTAGAGTAAATACTTCCATTAAACTCAATCTTGCTGATCGAGCAGGAACCATCGAAAGTATGCATGAAGGATACGAAGCGGCGGAGCTTCGTACTCGCTTGATCGACAATGGAGTAGGGCCCCTATATGGTAGGACTTGGGAATTGGTGGAAGCATCTGTAGGTATATCGTCCGAATCATGCGAAGGCCAAGAGTCGGTGGAAGAACCCATAAGGTGTAAGTACAAGCTGGCCTTTCCGGAAGAACTGGAGGCAGAGCGACTCTACCTCAGCCTTGTGGACTTTTGTTCCTATGGAGAAAATCCTTTTAAGCATTTGGAAGAACGTACCCTGCCGGTCGAATTGCCCTATCCAACGGCGGAAAATATCATATTTAAACTGACCCTACCTGAAGATTGGGAGGTCGAAGAACTCCCTGAAGATGGTTCTATTGCACTGGAGGGAAATGCTGGGAAGTTCTTTTATCGGGTCAAGCAATTGGAGCAAGAAGTAACCATAAGTGCTGTACTGCGTATTCATTCCACCATTTATTATCCGGAGGCTTATGATGCACTCCGTCGCTTCTTTGATCTAATTGCCGAAAAGATGGGACAAACGGTGGTCATTAAGAAAAAGACTTAAATTATGCCTTTGCAATAATAGCCTAGTGGTCGGATCGTTGAAATTATAACGACCAATTAAGCAATCTATATGCAAAAATGTGTACTTCTAGCTTTGCTAGTGCAAAGCTGCGGCCTTCTGTTGGGACAGTCCTATTTCGGAGCTAGTGGTGGTGGTGGTTTGACGGGTAAGGTGGGGCTACGAGCAGGAGCTACATTTGAAGTGCAGGTGCGGCCACACCTTTGGGTACAAGCAGACCTTCTTTATTTGCGGCGATATCAACAAGAACTGTTTTACGAGATCAATCCGGACGAAGAGTATGGGCGTGCAGCTATTGATTATTTGGCTATCCCCGTTGGTATAAAGGGTGATTTGAATTTGAGGCACGTGGTAGTCTACGGACTTGTAGCTGTGCAGTTCTCTTATGGTATGCAAGCCCAGTTCATTTCTATTGCTGATGACGAGTATGTAAGTGAGCACTTTTCCTTACAGGAATTACAACTGGCAAGCTGGGATGTAGGCGTCGATCTGGGCGCAGGAATAGAAAAATCCATCGCGGATCGCTATAAGTTATTCTTAGAGTATCGGCAATATATTGGGTTAGTTGATCTGAATCGTCAAAGAAGCAACAGCCTACTTAATGAGGGTAGTGTATTATTGATGGGAATCCGGTTTAGGATATAAAAATCCCGAATCTACACGAGGTACATTCGGGATGACGATTATTTATAGTTTAGTATCTTTTGACTGTTCCTTAACGTCTTGCATCTGGCAACTTCAGCTTTTCTGCACTCTTCAGTTGATTTCCAGTCTTCATGTCTTCTCCAATCTGCTGGCTAGCGATGAAAGAAGCTGTCATTTCAGTGAGCATATCACTTCCAGAAGAAGGTGAGTTAGGCAATAGAATCAAATTACTATTGGCATTTTCACCCATTGACTGCAAAGTGTCGTAGTGCTGTGTGACCACAATCAAGGCAGAGGCTTCTTGAGAATTGATCCCTACTTTATTCAAAATATCTACCGACTCTTCCAGGCCTCGCGCAATTTCACGGCGCTGATCGGCAATACCCTGGCCCTGTAGGCGCTTACTTTCTGCTTCTGCTTTTGCTTTCGCAACAATGCGGATACGCTCTGCTTCTGCCTCATACTCTGCTGCTAACTTTTCCCGCTCTGCCGCATTAATACGGTTCATAGCATTCTTTACCGCGTGATCAGGATCGATGTCAGTCACTAGTGCTTTGACAATTACATAGCCATACTCATTCATCGCATCCGAAATTTCGCGACGAATCGCTACTGCAATATCATCTTTACGCTCAAAGACGTCATCCAGCTTTAGCTTGGGCACTTCTGCACGTACCGTATCGAATACATAAGAAGTAATCTGCTCGTATGGATTTTCTAGCTTATAAAAGGCATCGTAAATAGCATCGGAAAGTATGCGGAATTGAACGGAAACCTTTAGTTTAACGAATACGTTATCCAGCGTTTTAGTTTCCACCAATACGTCGAGCTGTTGTACTTTTAGGTTTACCCGACCTGCAATCCGGTCAATCATGGGGATTTTGAATTGTAGACCAGACGTTTTCGTGCTGTGAAATTTACCAAAGCGTTCTACAATAGCAGCCGACTGCTGCTTTACGGTAAAAATACCTGACATTAAGATCAAAAGTGCTACAAAGAAAATGGGAATTAATACTGTCATTGATTCCATGTTTTATCGTTTGTTAATCCATTTCAATATCTTCAGAAATAAGGCGCTGTGATGCGTTCTGTTCTGTTTTTAACAATTTAGTAACATTTTCGGTGCTAATGAACTTTTATGGATAAATACTAGCAAAAGTCGGTCAAACGGAATGGTCTATTCCTATTGGTAGATCAAATTGCTGATTCTGTACACTTTTCCATTGGGTTCGTCTGTAACTCCTGCTTACTCGATTGGTTGCTGTTGCGTAACACAATGGACCATACCACCATTTTCGTATAAATTTCTTACATCAATGCCTACGACTGTCCTGTTAGGGTACAAGGTTTGAATGATGGCATTAGCAATAGCATCATTTGGATCGTTGTAATTGGGCACCAATACTTTGGTATTGGCAATGTAGTAATTTATATAGGAGCCTTTGTAACCTAAATTAGTACCATTCGTAGTCCTTACATTCTTTTGAGTCAATGGTACTTTTAGGAAGGTGTAGGGAGTGCCCTCTTTATTCGTCGCAGCGTAGAGTTTATCAATATCGGATGATGAGACACTGAAATCTAATAGATCATTACGATCCATCGTAACAATGGTAGTAGCATTGCCAAATCGAGCAAAGCCATCGATATGCTGATCCGTAATATCTAGTCCGGCTTGCCCATCCAACCAGATAAAATGCGATACTCCTAAATACTGTTGGAATATATCTTCCGCTTCTTGTTGGGTCATCCCTGGATTTCTATTATCATTTAGGATAGAACTTTTACAAGCCATCAAGGCGCCATGGCCATCAATTTCTACACTTCCACCCTCATTGATCATCTCCGCATTTAAGTCGATAATCGACCTGCCCTGTGCTGCTGCAATCTTTGCAGGAATAGCATCACACTTGCTCGACTGAATGCGCCACCCAGATTCCTCATCTGTTTTGTTTCCCCAGCCATTGAAGCCCCAATCCTGGATTACCAGCTTGCCATCTTTATCTCTTACGAAAATGGGGCCATTATCCCGAACCCAAGTATCATCGGTTTCAAAAAGGTAAAAATCAATAGTTGTCAAAGGAATATTCTCGGCAGTTAGTAAGGAAATGATCCGATCTTGTTCTGCTTGATTATAGGCAATAATATGCACGTTTTCACTAGACACCAATTCTCTGGTCATCGCTATCCAAGTGGCATCTAAGCTATTTCTATAAGCTACTCCATATTGGTATTGATGGGGCCACTGTAGCCAGGTTCCTTCATGGGGCTCGCTTTCTTCGGGCATGGTATACATAATGGCTACTTCATTTATTGATTCGGCTTCCTCTTGCTGGCAAGAAGAGAGCAGGGCTAGGCAAATTAAGAGGATTATCATTGTTGGACTCAAATTTTTGCTCAAGTTACGGAATTCAGCTTACTCCTTGCAGTTAGCCAGCTTGCCACAAAAATTCCGAGATAGTTACAAGTCAAATCCAATAATTCAAAGTCTCGGTTGGCAAGCCAAATTTGGGAAAATTCTTCCAATGTGATAAAGCAGAAAACAAGAGCACTACCCAATAAAATGGAATTGGAGAATAAAGGGAAAGACCGGTTTTTCAATGATAGATTAATCAAAAAGGCAAGCATTCCCACCAAGCAAAAATGCGCTAGTTTATCACCCATAGGAATGGCTTTGAATAGTTTGAAGACTGCCAAATTGGTCCCTGTATTGGCAGCAATAATGATAAACCCAATAAATAGTACGAATCCGATGGTGAGAATATGGATGGTGATTGTTTT
>JBCCRH010000158.1:0-11973 GCA_039208045.1 Bacteroidota bacterium | reverse complement strand
TTCAGAAAGAGTCTGCGATATAGGATGCTCCCTATCAGTGGTGCGGCTCCAGGTCTTTTTTCTCAGACTCTCTTCCAGTGGCTGCTCCAATGCCTCGAGGTCTTCAGGTGAGATATCATCTGGTGCTGTACCAGAGGATAACAGCTGGGTGCCTGATTCAGTCTGCAAAACACAATGGTTATTGAAATACTCAACCAACTCTCTGGCGATTTCTTTCATTTCTGGACTAAGTTGGACATCTTGGATAAAATCTTCCATTTCCTTGGAATCTAATGATGGGGTTTGGATAGGAGAAATCAAGGGTCTGGTGGGTTCAATCTGTATCTTGGCCTGTTTAATATATTTAAGTTTAGGGATTTTATTAGTATAGGATATAGCCTCATCTTATAGACTGGTTTGCTAATTCTAGACGAAGTTCTGATACTAGGATTTTCGACTGATACCTGACTTAGAGGCGGCGGAGGCTTGTCTCGCTTGACTCGCTTTTCTAGGCTTGGCTAGTAGTAAAGCAATTTTGTCTAAGATGGAGTCTATAGAAGGCATTTGATGCTTACTTTTGATGCAATTATCATTCAGGGCTCTGGAGTCCATGGTGATCTTGACTGACCCATCCTTCTTGGTGGTGATGCATTCTGGGGACACGATTGATTCCTGGTCAATATCGTACACCCTCTCCACGTGCCCAATGCTTTCTAATCTGGACATTTCTTCATCAACTTTGTCCTGGAGGTGCACCGCCACCCTCCTACCCTTCTGTTGTATAGGTTGGAAATCAGGTTTGAGCTTCAGTTTAAGTTCATAATTATTTACTTTCCCCTCTTCAGTGAATAATTTTTTTAAATTTTTCGAGCAGGGATTCAATATATTTAGCTCTTTCCTCATGATTAACTGGGTTCAGATATCTGATACACTTTTTGGAGCTCTTATCGTCAGCATATCTAACCTTCTGTTTTTTCTGTCTTAGACTCACTCCCAGATGTCTGAGCCAGCTTAGTCCGATGACTCCCTTCTCTTCTTCGTCAGCCGATATCCACAGTTCTAAGTCCCGCGCGTTCCAGCCATTGGTTGACACCTCTGTCTGGATATCACCCCACATGGGTATCTCATTGCTGTTGAAATCCGCAAATTTACGGCTGCTCTCTTTGGTCACTTCTTTGTCTCCAAATAACTGCTTGAATAACTTCCTTGATATGATGGATATGGGGCTTCCAGTGTCTATCAGCAGTCTGATTGACTTGCCATTAAGTTTCACCTTCATGCTGTAGTTCTTGGTCTTCACCCCCTTTGCTTCGGCTCTTCTGACTCTTGCATATCTTACCCTGAAAAGACCGGTGACTCTGCGGAGTCTCTCAGAACTCTGAGCCACGTCGGTGTCTGGTTCGCTTGAATCTTGGACTGGCTTACTATCTGATGCCTCTGAGCAAGTCTCGTCAGTTTCTGATTCTCCATCGGGGCATAACTCCATGGTTTTTCTGACTCTTTTCTTCAGTTTGTTGTACTTTTTTCTATAGTCATTCTTTCCTCTCCCCGCCTTCTTTTTGGCTCTGCAATACGCTTCGAAGTGTCCCACTTTGCCGCATCCTCTGCATGTCGCGTCTTTTGCTTTACACACCGACTTGTGGGTAGCATCAAATTCATCGCCTCAATAAAAGCATGTTTTGTGGTCCTTGTGAGACCGCCGGTCTCTTTTTCCTCCATCTCTCGTCTTGAATACTCCCTCCGTCTTTATCTCCTTGAGTGTGTCGCTGGACAACGCTGCTCCCTGCCGCTCTCTTTGATTTGAAAATTTTTAGCTGTGCCTGATTTTTGTCAAACTCAAGTGCGGTCTTTATAACTTCTTCCGCCGATCCAGTGGCAGCCAGATGCTTATCTCGTATTTCTACACTTCGCAGGCCATGGATTAAGCGCTCCTTGATAAGGGTGGTTCCCACTTGTCCATTGGGAATGGTTTCCCAACCACAAGTCTTTGAAAATTCGGTGAGTGCACCGTGGAAAAGTGCTACCGACTCCGAGGAGTTCTGCCTGCGGTCAAGGAATCGGTATCGCTCCACTGAGTAATGCTTGGGTTTGTTGAGCCTGGCATTACCTTTCTCGGCAAGAAGTAGCTGGGAACAAGCACTCAATGAGGGGATTATCCGTGCTGAAGATAATGTGGGGGCGTTCAAGTCACAACAAATTGATAACCTATGTGGAACGATCATACGGATTGATCCGGAAACGGGCTTAGGATTGTCTAGCAATCCGTTTTATGATGCCACTCGGCCTGGTGCGCCCCGCTCGAAAGTTTGGGCGCTTGGGTTTCGCAATCCCTATCGTTTTATTCATGTACCCAATACAGGGAGCCACAATCCAGAAGATGGCGATCCGGGTACCCTCATCATTGGTGATGTAGGTGGGGCTGCATGGGAGGAAATGAACATTGCGCGTACCGGAGGGCTTAATTTCGGCTGGCCCATATTTGAAGGGGTGGGCTATCACTGGGGTTTTGCAGGTGCTTGGACGGCCAACGAGTATATGCCTTATGAGGCACCCAACTGCAACAGTGCGGGTTATAATTTTCAGGATTTGATTAAGCAGTTGAATAATATCGAGCAAGAGGCGTTTAAGCAACCATGCGGTAACCCTGGGCCGGTTGCGGAGGATATTGCTACCTTTTTACACACGCCCCCAGCGGTTACCTGGAGTGGGCTGTTATGGAATCAGCCGCCGCGCGTGGCCCAGCCGGGCTATGATAGCGAATCGGGAAATTTGAAGGAAGTACTGATGGGAACCCAAGAGTCGGAAGTGAAGGGGACTAATTTCGCTGGCTTTACGAGTATGCCCGGGTTCTTTTACGAAGATGGGCCCTTTCCAGAAGAGTATCACGGCGCCTATTTTCATGCGGATTTGAGTGGGTGGATTCGAGTCTTCCACTTCGAAGAAGACTTCCAGTTGGTGCAAGTCGATTCCTTTGCCACTTGGGATGATAAAGGAGTAGTACATATTGCTTACAACCCCAGCGATGGAGCGCTGTACTGGTGTAATGTGTATGAGAATGAAGTGCACCGCATCAGCTATGGGGGCAATCCCCGACCGGAATCTATTGCGAAAGCAGATAAATATTATGGCGTAGGCCCATTGACGGTGCAGTTTGATGGCACCGAAGCCTTTGATCCGGATGGAGGTAGCTTGACGTATACCTGGGATTTTGGAGATGGGATGAGCAGTACACTGCAAAACCCAACCCATACCTTTGTGGCAGGTTCCAACAATCCACAATCGTATACTGTAAGCTTAACTGTGACGGATTCCTTAGGCCTATCCGACGAATCCTCTATCCTGATTTCGTTGAATAATACACCTCCAAAGGTAGAGATTACTAGTTTTGAAAATGGAAGTACCTATTCCATCGAAGGCGTCAACTATTTGCCTTTAGAGGCTGAAGTATCAGATGTAGAGCATGAGCTATCGTCACTGACATTTGAGTGGGAAACTTTTCTGCATCACAACAATCACTACCACCCTGAAGAGCCTAAGCTGGCCCAACGCTCGGACGCCATATTGGAACCGCTGGGATGTCTGTTAGAAACCTATTGGTATCGCATTCGCTTAACAGTTACTGATCCGGAAGGACTTTCCACTGTGGATGAGCGCGAGATATTCCCATATTGCGGGGAGCCTTTTGTGGAGTTCGTGGAGCTGAGTGCGCGTATCGATGACGATGAAATTATACTGGATTGGTCGACAGAGCAAGAGCAAGATGTAGCGCAATTTATTGTCGAGCGCACGCCCAATTTTCGTTTTTTGCCCATCGGTGAGGTAGCAGGTGCAGGCCAGTCGATGGCACCACAGTCGTACAGCTTTGCAGATACTGATCCACAAAAAGGAGGGCAGTACTACCGCCTCAAAATCCTCAATAGTGCAGGCGATTATAGCTACTCTAATATTGTGTATATTGACTACTCTGGGCTAAGAGATTATACGATTTTTCCCAATCCTTCCAATGGATTGTTTAACTTAGTCATCAATGAAGCTGGTGGAGAGCAAGTAAAAGTAGAATTTTTCAATACCATCGGGCAACCGATGTATAAATTGGAGTGGGAAACCTCCGCCAGCCAAATCTTTAGAGAACAGCTAGATGTGCAACAGCTAGAACCTGGATTGTACTACTACCGACTGACGCATGGCGATAAGGAACAATCTGGGTCGGTACTAATTGTCCGTTAATTCAGCATATGAAATACGAACTTTCGCACGATTCGATTGCCAAGCAAATCTTTGAAAAAGCATCCTTCGATGCTAAGGCACGTAGAAAAGCAGATGCTTTTCTGGATCGGGCTTTTGTTCGCTATCAAGAAAAAAAGGTGCTCCTTACCGAGGCCGACTTAGAGGAGCTTAGGCCCTTCTGGGACGAGCTTAACATTAGTGAGGAAGAAGCGCTATTCATCCACAGAAGCAGGCGCCACTTGCGGCGCAAGCGCCGCAGGAATTGGATACTCGCACTGAGTGCGATTGTAGTTCTAACGATCGCTTTTTTGATCGCTAGTGTTACTTCGGTCAACTTAAAGCAGCGCGGGATAGAACTTAAGCTGAGTAGCGAAAAAAACCAGTATAATTCTGTGCTGTTTGGTACAACAGTTCTTTACGAATTGGAGGCGGATGCCACTAAAAGTTTACAAACGGCGCTGCAATATCCAGATCGACTCGACGCCTATTTTGGCCAGCCTCAATTTCAAGAAGTCTTCTTCGATGCTTATTTACAAGGGGTAGGTTCTTACGTTAACCCCTTTTATCAGCTGGTGGATTCTACTACTAGCAACATCTTAGCCATTCAATATGATCCAAAGGGCATGCAACAAGCTGCTTATGCGGACGGAACTATAATCGTTAGAAATGCTGCTGGTAAGTTGCTGGTAAGCAATCAAGAACTTAAAGGCGATTACGCGAAAGCGGTATTTGCGAAAGCAGGAGACCGCCTAGCCTTGTATCCATCCACCGCCACGAATCAGCTCCGCCTAGTTTTTTTAGAGGAAGAGAAAGCACGCACCTTAGAAAGCAAATATGGAGCCATTGATCGAGTCATTATGGGGCCAAAGGGGGGGCATCAAGCTACCATTACAAAAGATCAAACGATAGAAGTTTGGGATTCTACTGGGACTTACCGTGGTGTGCTGAAGCAGTCTGAAGGGGCTGTAGTAGATGCGCAATTTTCAGACGATGGCCAGTTGTTTTTTACACACATCCGGGCAAAAGACGCCGATTCGCTACTGGTCTATCGTATGGACACGCCCGATTTGGAGTTGGATGAAAAACCCATTTCGGCGGATCGAGGAAGCATTACAGCCATCACCTTTTCCACCAAACTAAATAGTCTGGTGTATGCCCAGCGGCGTACTATTTACAGCTTTCCCGACTATGAGATCGTTCGAGATAATGATTTCTTTGATCGGGTAAACCACCTAAAGTTTCTGCAAAATGGCAGATGCCTCCTTTCTGTGACCGACGAAGTGATCAAGATTTGGAACTTTGAAGCCTTTTATTCTAGAAGGATACGCCCTACACAACCTTCCAGCTTGATTCCTACCAAAGGCGTCAAAGTGGAGCAAATTATACCTATAGGAGACGATCTATTTGCGGTTCAAACCGCAGAGAATGTCCTAAATATCTATACCGTTTATGGAGAGCAGGTGATTCAATTATCAGGGCCTGAATCAAATATTGAGCAAGTTGCTATCCACGACAATGGCCCGCTAATCAGTACTATGCACCACTCTGGGCATCTCTACAATTGGTTATTGCCTTCTGCCAGCGCCTTGCATCCAGAATTTCGTTTTGCAGCGTCCTTATTCTACTTACAATTCCAAGCAGATACCTCAAAGGCCATTCCATCTGTGCAGGTATACAACCAAAACCAGCGCTTCCTATTCGATCCGCTTACGCAAAAAGTGCTGGAGCGTGACAGCCTAGCTGCACCCATTATTGCCATTGGCAATGGGGCAGCGGCAAATACCTTTGTTATCGCTTACGCAAATGGCGAGTTAGAGCTGTGGTCGAGCCAAAATGGAGCGTCTAAGAAGCTTCGCAAGATTGGAAGTGTGGGGGAGGAAATCGCGCAATGGGTACAGCTGCCGGGCGAAGCACATGCTGCGCTCCTGACGATGGGAAGAAAACTTTGGCTCTTATCTGCAACAGGGCCAGATTTTGAGCTCGAACAAGTGCCTACTGAAACGGAATACGCAAGCATTTTTATCGCGCCTGGCCTTTATGCCTTTGCTGGGCAAGTCAAGAATGGTCCGTTGGACGTATTCGATGGCAAAACCCTTCAGCCGATCGCTATATCTGCTGATGCCATTGAGAATATTTCAACAGTCCACTTTTCGGATACGGAGCAAACGCTTTGGCTTGGCGGAGCGCGTGGAGTATTCAGCAGAATAGACTTAACGACCGGAACGGAAAAGAAATGGAGGAACCCCTCTTTCAGCGGAAGCGTAGAACAGCTGTACAGCCTCGCCGATCAGCATCTAGTGCTTGCCAAAGATGGGCAGATTCGATTTCTAAAAATAAATGACTCTTCGGAAGAAGACCTATCGACTATCATTCCAGAAGGGCAATTTAGCAGTCGGTGGATCCAGTTGCTTCCCTTTGACGGTGGTCGACATCTATTAGGCTTTGCGGAAGCCGGACAAATCAATATCTGGAATGCGCAGGGCGAGCTGGTACGCAGTATGCATATGCCCTACGGTGAAGAACTAGCACAAGTAGTCGTTGCCCCTGACATAAGCGCCGTGGTATGCCTAACGAGAAGTGGCTTGCTGAAAACCTGGGATTTGCGGCCCGAAGTCATCTATGAGCGCCTCCAAAACCTCCAAATTCTCCCAAGCGATTGATCAAGCTGGCTGCACAATACACGCACCTTTTGCGGGAAGAAGCCCATCGTCTAGGCTTCAGCTATGTAGGCATTGCCAAAGCCGAGTATATGGATGAGGAAGCCCGGCGCCTAGAGGCCTGGCTCAATCAGCACATGCATGGTGAGATGGGCTACATGGCCAATCACTTCGATAAGCGCGTCGACCCGACCAAGCTCGTGCCTGGGGCAAAGTCCGTTGTCAGTCTCCTGTACAATTACTACACCCCCAAGCAGCAGCATGACCCAAGCGCCCCCAAGATCAGCAAGTACGCCTACGGCAAAGATTATCATTTTGTGATCAAGCATAAGCTCAAGAGCTTGCTACAATTCTTACAAACGGAAATTGGCGCAGTAGAAGGCCGCGTCTTTGTAGACTCCGCCCCTGTACTGGAGCGCGACTGGGCGCGGCGCAGCGGTAATGGTTGGATGGGTAAAAATACCATGCTCATCCACCCCAAAGCAGGCTCCTACTTTTTCCTAGCAGAACTCATCATCGACCTAGAGCTAGCATACGACCAACCCATCAAGGACTACTGTGGCACTTGCACCAAATGTATCGACGCTTGCCCTACAGAAGCCATTTCTCCTTCTGGTTACGTAGTAGATGGCAGCAAGTGCATTTCCTATTTCACCATCGAGCTCAAGTCTGCCATCCCCGAAGACATGGCCGGCCAGTTCGACAATTGGATGTTCGGCTGCGACATTTGCCAAGAGGTCTGCCCTTGGAATCGATTCTCCAAGCCCCACGAAGAACCTGACTTCGAGCCCCACCCTGATTTGCTCGCGTTCACCTCATCCGATTGGGAGGAATTGACGGAGGAGGTGTTTCGGGACATATTTCGCAAATCAGCAGTAAAGCGTACGAAGTATGCGGGGCTAAAGCGGAATATTGCGTTTTTGACGAGTGGACGTGATTCTGTCAGTAAGAAGAAGTTAGAATAGAGCCTTTAAAATCTGTCTGCTAGAATCTTCGGTGCTTATGCATCTGCTAGAAGGTACAGGCTGCCCAACGAAGTCGGGCGCAACTGGTGTGTGCTGGGTTAGTTTATAGACAGATTGTCCGACTAAGTCGGGCAGTATTGCAAAATGTACATGTCCCAACGGTTGATTTATTGTCTGACTGAGGCAGACGATTTTTACCATGCATTGCACATGGGAATTTGAGGATACCCTGTCCGACGTAGTCGGGCAACTGTCTATAACCTACCAGTGTGTGCAGGATACTGCCCCTTTCGGTGGGCAAGCTGTAAGCTGTGTAGGATGTTGACGCTTACGCTATCAGGGAAGTACCTGTATTGGTATGTGAGCAATAGCCACTGGAATCTATGGTTTTCATGCATTTGCTAGAAGGTACAGGCTGCCCAACGAAGCCGGGCGCAACTGGTGTGTGCTGGGTTAGTTTATAGACAGGTTGTCCATGCAGGACAATATTGCAAAATGTACATGTCCCAACGGTTGATTTATTGTCTGACTGAGGCAGACGATTTTTACCATGCACTGCACATGGGAATTTGAGGATACTCTGTCCGACGTAGTCGGGCAACTGTCTATAACCTACCAGTGTGTGCAAGATACTGCCCCCTTCGGTGGGCAAGCTGTCCTACTCCTCTAAAAAGTCAAATGCATATCGCTCTTCATAAGTGACCTCAAACTTTTCTAAGAATTCGAGGTATTCCATTCTAAAGGTCTTCTTTTTGTGATGCTGTTCTTGATTTTCTATATATCGACATACTGCTCCCACTTGCGAATGCGCATAGGTGAAAGCACCATAGCCTTCCTGCCAGTTAAATTGAAAAGGTGTGAACCGCTTTTCTCTGATAAATTGAGAGGAAGCGGTCTTGATATCTCGTACCAAGTCCGAAAGTTTTAGCGTTGGCTTGAAGCCGATGAAAATATGGATATGATCGGGCATGGCATGGACCGCTAAAAGTTTTTGACCCCGCTTTTTAACGATTCCTGTAATGTATTTATGCAGTTCTTCTTTGTGTTGCTTTGGAATTAGCGCTTCTCGTCGTTTTACTGCGAAAACAATTTGAACATATAACTGCGTGTAAGTATTTGCCATGATTGATAAATGGTGTTTGGTCATTTAACTAAAAATCACAGGCTTATATTTCAGTATACATAAAATAACTGTTTGTGAAAGGCTACAGTCTACACATATTTGTTTAAAAGGTACAGGCTGCCCAACGAAGTCGGGCGCAACTGGTGTGTGCTGGGTTAGTTTATAGTCAGGTTGTCCGACTGAGTCGGGCAGTATTGCAAAATGTACATGTCCCAACGGTCGATTTATTGTCCGACTGAGGCGGACGATTTTTACAATACCTTACACAGGTGCATTTAAGGATACTTTGTCCGATGTAGTTGGGCGACTGTCTATAATCTACCAGTGCGTGCAGGATACTGCCCGCTTCGGTGGGTAAGCTGTGAACAGTGTAGGCAGCCCAGCCCAGCCAGACGCATAAGCGATGTGGAAGGGTGACTGCCTTAGGCAGGCAGATGGCGACGAAGGAGCCAGCCGAGTGATCAGCGAGCCCTGAAACGTAGCGACCCCCGATAGGGGGATATGCCCTACTCACACCCTAAGTCATACTTCGTCGTATAATCATTATTCGGAATGCAGTTGCCCGAAAGCACATGTTCCGGCACATAGCGGTTGAGGTTCGGATCGGTGAGCCCTCGATCTAAGAAGGATACTAATTGATTTACTTCTTCTTTGGTCAAATTCAGGGGATGAAAAAAGGGCGAAAGTTGCTCATCTGGGACGTTTAGATTTTCAGCAACGCCTTCATTAAAATACTCGACCAGAGCCAAGAGGGAACGCTTGCTACTGCCATGAAAGTAGAAGGGCGATTCGCCCATATTATAGATGGAAGGGACTTTAAATTTGTATAGATCCTCTGCACGGCCGGTAAATCCACCACGGCCCAGGTTTCGCTTATCTTCAGGGCCCGTCTGGTAGCCGCCCGCTTCGTAGAGGTCTTTTACGCCTAGCGCGTGAAACTCATTGGCACTCATGGCGGCGCCCTGGTGGCAGCGGTAGCAGCCTGCTTTGTTATAAAAAAGGACAGCCCCTGCTTTTTCGTCGTCGGAGAGCGCTGCAATATCGCCCTTGAGCCAGTTTTGGAAGGGTGCTTCAGTAGATAATAATGTTCTCAGGTAAGCAGAAATAGCGAAAGAGGTAGCCATTTTAGAATAGCGTTCTTCTACTGGAAAATCCGGGAAGGCTAAGTCGTACAAGACGCGGTAGCCTAGCTCGTCGAGCACATAGTCGTCAATTACCATGCGGTGTAAGTCTAGGCCTTCCAGGTTTTGTGTTTCCAGGCCACTCATACCCAAGTGATTCACTTCCGTGGTTTCATCCCCCACTCCCCATACAGCTTCCGTGCCTACATTATTATGGTTGGCCCCAAATTTTCCATTCCAGGTGGTATTGGATACAAAAGCTACATTGAGCAACCCAATCGGGCGGGCCCCCTGCACATCCATTTGGCCATCAGCATAGGTAGGACTTTGATCGCGCGACTCTCCATTTTGGCCAAAGCCTAATCCACCATCCGCGATACCCTGGATACGCCCCGGCATAAAGCCTGCCGTAGGCACATGGCAAGTGGCACAAGAGTAGGTACCTAAGCCTTCTTCGTGGACCGGGTCGCGCGCAATGCCAGTTTCGTAAAACAGCAATTTGCCGAGGGCTACTTTTTCTTCAGTAAGAGGGTTATTGATATCCTGTGGGATCGCATCATAGTTGTTGGCCTCCGGAAGGATAAAATGGTCGATGGAGCCATTAGAAGACAGGTATTCCAGTCGATTTTTGAGGGTCGCATCAATGGGGTTCGGTAGAACATCGCTAGTACAAGCCCATAAGCTTGCGGCCAACAGCAGTGTTAGTGACAGTCGCTTCATTGTTCAACGATTGGGATTATCAAATAAAATAGTGTTAAACACTTTTAAAAATAGGAGGGCTTCACTCTTTAGGACTATGGTGTAAAATACGAGATTCTGCGGCAGAGGTTTCTTAAATTATTGACTTTTTTGAAAATTTTCTATAACTGACTCATTATTAAGTGGGTTAAACAAAAAAAGTGGAGGCTTCTTTTTGTCATAAAATTTCAACTTCTCATTTGTCCCAGCCGTTTCTAAATACTCATCTTGCCGGAAAAAGCTATTTTTACAATTCGCAAAGTTTACAATCCTATGCAGACAACTACTATACAAGACCTACTCAAAGAGCGCATCTTGGTAATTGATGGTGCGATGGGGACGATGATCCAGCAGTATCGCCTAGATGAGGCGGATTACCGAGGAGAACGTTTTGCTGATTTTCATAAAGATGTAAAGGGCAACAATGACTTGTTGTCGATTACACAGCCACAGATCATTAAGGCGATTCATCGTGCGTACCTGGATGCGGGGGCCGATATTATCGAGACCAATACCTTTAGTGGTACGACCATTGCGATGGCCGATTATGATATGGAGCACTTGGCGTACGAGCTAAATTTCGCTTCCGCTAAAATTGCCAAGGAAGCGGCGGTGGAGTTTATGGCCGAGCATCCTGGGGAGCAGCGCTTTGTAGCGGGGGCAATGGGGCCTACGAATCGTACGGCGTCGATTTCTCCTGATGTCAATAACCCCGGCTATCGGGCGACCTCTTTCGAGGAATTACGCACTGCCTATTATGAGCAAGCTAAAGGATTACTAGATGGAGGATCAGATTTACTATTGGTAGAAACTATTTTTGATACGCTCAACGCAAAAGCAGCGCTTTTTGCAATCGACCAATTGCAGGAAGAGCGGCAGCTAGAGATTCCTGTTATGGTTTCTGGCACCATTACGGACGCGAGTGGTAGAACCCTTTCGGGGCAAACGGTAGAAGCATTTTGGGTATCTGTGAGTCATATGAATCTGCTTAGTGTTGGTTTAAATTGTGCCCTTGGAGCTACCGAGATGCGGCCACATATCGAAGCACTTTCGAAGATTTCAGACTGTTATACCAGCGCCTATCCTAATGCGGGCTTACCCAATGAGTTTGGCGAATACGATCAGGACGCCTCCGAAATGCAAGAATATATCCGCGATTTTGC
>JBCCRH010000157.1:0-12072 GCA_039208045.1 Bacteroidota bacterium | reverse complement strand
TTGTATACTGCTAATGATCGTTTTACACGTAACACCCTTCTTAAAAATAATGGGGATGGCACCTTCTCCGACAACTCGATATTTTCGGGTACCGCCCTTGCTATGAATGCGATGTGTGTAGCTCCAGGGGATTATAATAATGATGGATGGGTGGACATCTATGTTACCAATACACAGCAAGGTAATGCCCTCTTGCGCAATACCGGTAATGAGAGTTTTATATCCAGCTCTATCGAAAGTGGTACTGCTTTTTTTGAGTACTGCTGGGGTGCGCTTTTTTTTGATGCCGATAATGATGGGTGGGAAGATTTATATGTTAGTGGGATGCTAATGGGTCCCGAAGTGCTTTCTAGCGCATTTTATCATAATCAACAGGATGGTACTTTTATCATTCCTGAAGATGCTGGTTTTCAAGGTGATACCGTGCGGAGTTTCAACAATGCGATTGGAGATATTAACCAAGATGGCTTAAGTGAGATTATGGTCATTAATACAGCGCCCTATTTTTCTAATCTTTGGGTGAATAGTACCAATACTACGCACAACTGGATCAAGATAAAGTTGGAAGGAGTGCTGAGCAATCGCGATGGTATTGGTAGTAGGATTGAGGTATATACGTCAGATGGAGAACAGCTGCGCTTTACTACCTGTGGCAATGGTTTTTTGGGCCAAAATTCGGAAACGCTCACTATTGGGGTGGGTACTCACGCTATAATCGATTCAATTACGATCAAGTGGCCTACTGGTCATGTAGATTTACTTACGGCTGTAGTGACTAATCAAACGCTTCAGGTACAAGAAGGGAGTACAAGCGAGGGAATCATTCAAGTAGATGAAGACGTAAACTTATTAGTAGCTACAGATGAACCTGTTCTACCAACTACCAATATCCAAGTTTTCCCTAATCCAACTAAGGGCACCGTTACTATCCTTACCCCAAACTATACTCAAGCGTTCCAGTTATATCTTTTCCATTCGAATGGACAATTCCAACAAGCTATTCCTATCGATTCCTCTCAAGTACATTTCTCTATGCTGCATTTACCGAAAGGTATCTATTGGCTTATGAGTCCAAACGGTGAAACTACTGCGATTGTAAAGCAATAGCCGTAAAATGGAAGAAGCCTTCTCAACAATATGTCAAGAAGGCTTCTATCTATTCTAATCAGCTATGCTGATAAAATATTACTATTCAGGCGTGTAAACTGAAACCCAGTTTTCACCATATACATCACCTAGAGCGGCGATCGTAATGATGCCAGTATCTGTATCTACAAAGCTTGGATTCTCAGGATCTGCTACAAGGTTTTGCCATGGATCGCTTTCGCCATCAAACTTTATATCACCACAAGAATCAGTAATCGTAATTACTAAGCCAGTTGTGCTGTAGTTTACACCATATGGACCATCAGCAGCATACAGCCCACCAGAGAAGTCAGCAATTTCATACTGAGCAGCTCCAAGATCTTCTAATGCTACCCCAGTTAGAGTGTTGGAAGTGAATCCATCACCGATGAAGTCATGCTGCAAGTAAGTAGTTTCTACTGTATAAGTATTATCTGCCAAGCTAGAAGGACAAATGATATTCTGGTTAAAAGCAAAGAAACCGCTAAATGGTGCAGATGAAATGATATTAGAACCAGTATTCTCTAAAGAGAAAGAACGTCCATCATTCAATACTACAGTCCCACGGAAAAGCATTGCATCACCACCATTGATATCATCGATAGCCAATCCAAGTGCATCCAATGCTTGTTGCATAGTAAAGGTAACTGCGATACCAGGTAATCCATTCGCACTAGTAGAAAATTGAGAAGAAGGAAAACTACCAACTGAGGCAGCATCAGAAATAACCGGAGAGCTACCAGAATTATCCTGGTGTGCCACAGTCCAGTCATAAGATGCTACGTTTTGGCCCTGATCTTCACTATAAAATTCTACTTCAAAACTGATGGATGAAGCATCTACATTAAAGAAGTTAAACTCGCCCGTTACGCCTGCTAGCCGACGCGCAAAGGCTCCTTTTTCGAGCTCATCGAACTCTTGAAAAGCACGCTCACGCTCACAAGAGAAGCTCGTGAAAACGACAACGATAGCTAAAAAAGCTAGAAAAATATTTCTCATTATATAATTGTTATTTTTTCAGATGAGACGTTACGAGATAGCGAGAAGTTCGCTTTCCCGTAACGTCTACAATTATTGACTGTTCAAGATGATATTAAGCTTACTGAATCGCTCCAGCAGGCAATTTATCCCAGAAAACTTGCTCTGTAATAGCATGCTGTTGAGCATTGATATTCAAGTTTACATAATCTGATGGATAGTACATCACACGTGGGAAATTACCTGGGGTAGCTGAACGAGTTGGCTGTAAACCACTAGGCAAAGCAGTACGACGGTAGTTGTTGAATGCATCAACACCTTGTCCCCACAATCCTAGAAGGAATTCCTTCATGATTACATCCAAACGCTCTTCGTCAGAACCAGCAGCCATATATAGGCTTTCTACTTCAGCAATGTAGTCATCAATTTGCTCTTGTGATGGAGCCAAATCACCAGGATTATCTGCTGCTCCAACAGCTATTGCCTTATCAATTGACTGACGTACACCTTCCAATAAGTATGCTAATGGATCACCATCAACACCCATCGTCAATGCAGCTTCAGCTAGATAAAACTGAACGTAAGAAGATAGAATTACAGGAGCAAGACCTACACCACCGGCACCAGCAGTACCCATGCTTGTATTTACAGCAGAACAATCATCGTTATCAAACTTACCACCTGCAGGGTATACACCGTATACTGCACGCTTGAAATCATCTGGTGGAATACCATCATCATTACCATGATCACGGCCCCAATAGCCACCATACTCTTGCTGTGGATCACCAAAATCCAAAGAAGCAGTACAGAATGGCAGACCTTGTGGCCAATGCAATGGATATGGAGAAGCTACACAATCTAGTGTAAACTGGTCTTCATCGGTCTCATCACAATCTTGACGATAGAAATAGTATCTGATCCGTGGATCTTCAACATCCTTCTCGCCAAAGAAGAACCATAGGTACTGGTTGTTGATATATACTCCAGGACCATCGTTGTCGTATGCATCTTCGTAGTATGGGTGACGTGAATCAGGATTCAAACGGTTAGCACCGTAGTTGAACTGCATATCTTCGCTCATATCCTGAATATAGTTGCCACTAGCTAGAATTCCGTTGATCACTGTTGCAGAACCAATAGCCTGCTTTGTGATTACGTGTGCACGCAGAATCAAAGAGTTAGCCGCCTTGATCCAGTTTGCAGCCGGAGTACTTGTCTTACCGTAGAACAAATCGTTGTCTGGATAAGCATCTGAACCCTTCTCCAAATCAGCAATACCTTCCTCCAACAAACCTAATGCAGCCAAGTAAATAGCCTCATCATCATCAGCCAAAGGATTCTGAAACTCTACTCCTTTGTTTGCTTCTGTAAAAGGTACATCACCAAACAAATCCACTAGTGTCATGAATACGTATGCCTTCACGATTTTGGCAATACCAGCATGCGCTGTAGCACCACGTGGTTCTGCTAAAGACAGTACCAAGTCAGCATCTGGGATAATTCTAGCATAAGCTACTTCCCACAAGAAATCAAAACTTACAGGGTTGTCCTGGTTGTCATACTGAGCACCAGCACTCATCGCCATCATACGAACGTATGGCATTGATTCGTCGCTTGATTCGTCAATAAAGTTTTCGAACTGAAGCATTACGTTGTTGAACACCAAATCCAATTCCGCATTTTCTGGCGTCACTGAGTTTGGATTATCTAATAGCTCCTCTAGCTCAGTGTTTTCACAAGCACTTACCACCATTAGCAGTGCTAAACCAAGTAGAGCAAACTTAAAAATATTTTTCATAATAGATTTTCCGCTTTAAATGAATTAAAATGTTACACGTAGATTAGCGCCGAACTGCTTAGCAGTAGGTACGTTCATCAACTCAAAACCACGACCGTTACCTACACCAGTAGATAATACTTCAGGATCGAAATTAGCACCATCTGGGAAACCAAGTGCATCAAACCAAATGTTCTGAGCCGACAATGTCAAAGACAAAGAACCTAGAGGTGTTCCTTCCAACCACTTCGTAGGTAGTGTGTAACCAAGAGAAACCTCTCTCAACTTAATGTAAGAACCGTTGAATGTACGCTGGTCACGAATGAATACCCCACCGTTACGCCAGTAGTGGTTGTTTGGTGTAATCTGAGTCGTGTTAGGTACAAAAGAACCATCAGCTTGCTCTTCAACACCAGGAGCCACAACAGGTACGAAACGATCGAAATCTGTTTCTTGCAAGATACCACGTGCCATCAAGGTAGATGGAAGAGTAGAGAAGATTACTCCACCTTCAACATAAGTCAATAAAGCATTGAAAGAGAATCCTTTGTAGTTCGCAGACAATCCACCATTCAAGGTGTACTTAGGGTTAGGATCACCTAATACACCCAAGTTGTTGTCAATACGGAATAGACCACCGTCTGTTACAAGGTCTCCATTATCATTGTAAGTCAAACGAGAATCACCCAAGATCACCCCATAAGGCTGACCTGGGATAGCAAAGTTACCGATATTGGTGAAACCAGCGATTGGCACCTGCTCTAGCCCTTCAGCTAATTTGTCTACAATGTTTCTATTCAAGGTATAGTTAGCATTGATAGTCAAGCTGAAATCACCCGTTCTGATCGGTGTGACATCCATACCTAACTCAATACCATCATTGGTAATTTCTGCTGCGTTAACAGTAGTTTCCTCTGCACCGGTTGCACGGTATAGTGGAAGCGAAATAATCAAGTCAGTAGACTTCTTATTATATAACGATAAGTCAAGTCCAAAGCGGTTGTTGAAGAAACGACCCTCAATACCTACTTCTACTTCACGGTGAATCTCTGGCTTCAATTCTGGGTTACCAATTTGATCATCTACCGTGTTGATATTGATTACAGTGTTATCACTATCGATAAAGCTACGAGTAGCTACACCCAGAATGTTTCTGGTTTGGTAAGGATTTGGATAACCGGCAGAAGTACCATATCCAACACGTAGCTTCAAGTAGTTTACTACGCTGCTCTCCTGTAATGCAGGAATAGCTTCTGTAGCAATGAAAGACAAGGACGCAGATGGATAGAATACAGAACGGTTAGCACTTTCCAAAGTAGAAGTCCAGTCGTTACGTGCTTGTACGTTGAAGTACAAGAAGTTGCGGAAACCTAATGAAACGGTACCAAATGCACCAATCAAGTTTTCCTCACGAATAGAAGACTCATTCGTGTGCTCTACGAAGTTATCATGTACTTGTAGACCGAATACGAACTGCTGCTGGCTAAATGCATCTGTGAAATCTCTAGTATCACGACGTAGGTTCAAACCAACTACACCATCTAAAGAGAAATCATCGTTCAACTGTACATTGTATGCCAAGTTGAAGGTATGATCAGAAATGGTATTCTGACGCTCAGTAGTTTGCAACTGACCGTTATCGATCTGATTACTACCACCCTTATTTACAGCATAGCGCTGTAGCTGCGTGTACGAATCTATACCAAAACGATAGTTTGCAGTCAACCAGCTTGTTAAGTCATAAGACACGTTGATCGTACCGAAGAAACGAGCAATATCTTCACTTACAGAAGTATTATTCAAGGTCCATAGTGGGTGCTGAATGTCATTACCACCACGATAGTACTCCGTAGAGCCATCGATTGGGCTTTCAAAAGGAAGATCAAACAAACTCACAGAACGTGGCGTGTAGAATACGTTAGAGAACAAAGAAGCACCAGTTGGGTTAGAACTAAAGCTTACACCTGTTGGAGGAGCAATACGCTCAGAAGATACGTAGTTGAACGTAGAGTTAATTCTGAAGCCGTTCGCTAGCTTAGTAGCAATACCTAAACCGAAATTGTGCTTGTCAAATGTACTTAGTGGCACAAAGCTGTCTTCTGTACGATAGCCGTAGCTAAAGTTCAAGTTGGTGTTCTCAGATACTTGGCTACCTACATTGATAGAAGTAGTGCTAATTACACCAGTCTCAAAGAAGTTCTGCAGGTTGTCATATGGACGGTAGTCATAACGAGCACCATCAAACTGATCAAAACCTGGGCGACCAGAATAAGGGTGAGCAATCGTACCATCTGTCAAACCATTGCTGTTTGGCTGATCGAATGGAGCACCCCAGTTAGAGAAGGCACCAGAAGCAAAGTTCTGCCATCCATTACCATAAGCATCCTGATCGTCAGGTAAACTTGCGATTTGGTTTACATAGATACCTTGGTCAACTGTTACAGAGAATTTCTCTTTCAAGTCGCCAGCTGCTCCGTTCTTAGTAGTAATCAATACTACACCATTACGTCCAGCTTCACCATAAAGTACCGTTGCAGAAAGACCTTTCAATACGTTTACTTCAGCGATGTTGTTAGGATCCAAATCCAAGAAACGACTGGAAGCAGAAGCACCACCTTCGTCGAAACCTACATCATTGTTCGTATCTGAGTTGAAAGGAACACCATCCACAACGAATAGTGGTTGGTTCGTACCAGTAATAGAAGAGTACCCACGGATAATCACGTTCGTACCAGAACCGGCCAAACCAGAAGTTTGAGTAATGTCAACACCAGGAACCTTACCACGAAGTACACGAGCAACGTCTGCTTCAGGGCGTAATTCCAAGTCTTTTTGACTAATAGAGGTTACAGCATATCCTAATGCCTTCTTCTCTTTACGGATACCAAGACCCGTTACAACGACCTCTGCAAGTTCCGCAGCTCCCTCTTTCATGACAACGTCAATAACGTCAGAAACACCAATTTCGAGCTCTTGAGATTCGAAACCAGTGTAGCTGATCACCAAGACGCTGGCTCCATCCGGAAGCGCCAACTTGTAGGTACCGTCAACTTCGGTTACTGTTCCTGTCGGAGTACCTTTTACAAGGATACTCGCACCGATAAGCGTCTCACCGCTTTCGTCAGTCACAGTACCTGAGATAGTTCTTTGTGCCAGGGCAGTACCCATAGCGAAAAGAACTAGCATCAATACTAGTGAGAGTTTTTTCATACTAATCCAATTTTGTTTTAATAAAAAATCAGTGGCAAATCTAAGCCATTTGTTAATATTCGCATAACGAATCATTAACTTTTCTATAACAGCTTAACGTCTTTAACTCTTTTTCGCTGTCTCTCTTCTATATTTTTTCACCAAATTTTATGTGGCGTTTCCCGTTCCTGCCATCCTATTGATGGCATTTTTGATCCCTTAAAAAAGATTTTTTCCCGCTTCTGTCGCCACATTGTTTAGAAAAGAAAATCTAAATCGTCCATTCACCTAATTTTATTCTGATTTTAAGAATAATGCCGGATTGCTCACATCTGCGAGCAGGTGCTAAAAGAGAACAAATTTCTTGACACTGACCTGACGCCCTACTTTTTTTTCTGACAAAAAAATTACCCCTTGCAGCGGTCTAAATACAGCTGTATCGTATTCTTGAACCCATAATATAGCGCATCAGCTATCAAAGCATGCCCAATCGACACTTCCAACAGGCCAGTTACTTGCTGAACGTAGTACCGCAAATTATCCAGATTCAAATCGTGCCCTGCATTCACTCCGATACCCAACTTATGGGCAACTTGAGCAGCAGCAGCATGCGCTTGTACAGCAGTAGCAGGATTTTTTGCAAATGCTTTAGCATACCCTCCAGTATAGAACTCAATCCGGTCGGTTCCTACTTTTTTTGCTCCTTCCACCTGCTCGGCGATGGGATTTAGAAAAATAGAGACACGGATATTCGCCGCCTGAAAGGTCTGTATGACTTCCGTCAGAAAGGCTTCGTGCTTAATAGTATCCCAGCCGGTGTCAGAAGTGAGCACGCCAGGAGGATCAGGTACTAGCGTTACCTGATGGGGTCGGTTTGCCAATACCAACTCCATAAAGCGAGGGGTGGGGTTTCCCTCAATATTGAGTTCGGTAGTCACTACTTCCTTTAGTATTGGAATATCCGCATATCGTATATGCCGCTCATCAGGTCTGGGGTGTACGGTAATTCCCTCAGCCCCAAATGCTTCACAATCTTTTGCTACTTGTGCCAAATCAGGCAAGTTTCCCCCACGAGAGTTTCGAATAAGCGCTACTTTGTTGATATTTACACTTAGTCTAGTCATGCTAATCAGTTGTTTTTGCAAATTAGTAATGCTTTTAGTAACAGTCAAACAAAAATCGGCCTCAAAGTTAAGGAGGCTTCGGAAAAAAATATGCTCCATGTCATTATCTAGTGTAGAACCTTCCCCTCCATTTGATCCACAATCGCCAATGGCGGTGTTGCTCTTTTTTTTACTGGCCATCTTCATGGGGAGTCTCATTGGTAATGGTCTGGCTTTGGCTCTTAGCGCAGCCTGGGAAATTGATATTCCCACCCTCCTCCAAAGTTTGAATGAAGAAAGCCCCTATCGCGAGCGGCAGTTTGCCCGCTATATCAATTTATTGAGTCATAGCATGTCGTTTACTGCTCCTGCGCTTGCAACAGCTATTTTCTTTTACAGAAAAGACTGGAGTCAATTCTTACGTATTAATAAGTCTCCAAAATGGTCTAATCTACTCTTGGGCATCGCCCTGATCATTGCTTCCTTTGGGGTGGCACACTTTACTTACTGGCTTAACCAGCAAATTCCGCTACCTGAATGGGCCACTAAAGCGGAGGATACTGCTACTAATATGATCAAGGGGCTGCTCGTGATGGAGAGTCCCTTAGAGTTTTTGCTTAATCTTCTGGTCATGGCTGTCTTGCCTGCTATTGGTGAAGAATTACTATTTAGAGGAGTCCTTCAAACCAAGCTGGAAGAGTGGACTCGCCAAGCTCATTTGGCAATTTGGATAACAGCGCTTATTTTTAGCGCCTTTCACCTGCAATTTGAAGGATTTTTACCCAGAATGCTTTTGGGAGCCATTTTAGGTTATCTCTTCTTTTGGACGCGAAACCTATGGATTCCCATCATTGGGCATTTTGTTTTTAATGGTATGCAGGTGGTAGCGACTTATTTGTATAATGGTGATCTCAGCAAGTTAGAACCCGAACAAGTAGCTGGTGCCAATTGGGTAGGCACGCTCTTTTCTGGACTGCTCGCTGCCTATTTTTGCTATATTATCGTTAAGCGAAACCAACCTAATCATGAGCAGTCTATACCGTAGAGCTGGTACCGCAGTGATTTTTGTCGTCGTAATGATTGGCGGCATCTACGGGGGACCTTATTCCTTTGTGCTACTCTTTGGTGTTATTGCAGGCCTGAGTATGTGGGAGTTTTTTTCGATGCTCTTGCCGGGCGTTGCGCTAAGGCAGTGGGTTGGTGTTGCCATTGGCCTTTATCCTTATCTTTTTACTGCTTTTTTTCATTTGCAGTGGCTCGGTGAGAGTTCGAGCTTGGGCTTAGCATTGCTCTTATTGGTGCCTGTATTTTTCCTACTTTTCCTTTATGAATTATTTAGCCCATCAGAGCAGCCCTTTACAAACTTGGGATATTATGCTTTGGGCATTATCTATATAGCCGTACCACTTACGCTCTTGCAATTCATGGCCTTTCATAACCAAACCTTTGACCCCAATGTAGTCTTTGGCCTTTTGGTGATGAATTGGATGAATGATACAGGGGCCTATGTAGTAGGGTCGCGCTTTGGTAAAACGCCACTTTTTCCGCGTATTTCTCCCAAGAAAACGTGGGAGGGAACCATTGGGGCTATCATTTTTACGGTATTGGTTGGCATTCTACTCTACTATCTGTTCTCTTCATTAACGCTAGTTGATTGGATAATTTTAGCCCTCATTGTAGCTGTATTTGGATCGCTGGGTGATTTAGTGGAGTCGATGCTCAAGCGAAGTTTTCAACTTAAGGATTCCGGCACGCTCCTGCCAGGGCATGGGGGCTTCCTCGACCGTTTTGACGGCTTTTTATTCTTATTGCCCTTCGCTGCTACCTACTTATTGCTAATTAGTTGATATTTTTGCGCAAAGCAAAAAATGCAAACCATGACCATACATAAAGAAGGCTGGGGTATCCTATCGGGACTCACCCTAGTGTTAGTCGTCATCTATTTTACGGTAAGTCAATCATTTCCTGGCGCAACGCCCTTTGTATTAGCTGCCTCAGGGATTATTTTCTTACTCGTCCTACAATTTTTCCGCAATCCCAACCGCCAACTTGCAGCTACCAACGATCAAGTGATCTATGCGCCAGCAGATGGCAAGGTGGTAGTCATTGAGGAAACTGAAGAGCCCGAATTCTTCAATGATCGCCGTATACAGCTTTCCATTTTTATGTCGCCCACCAATGTACATGTGAATCGCAATCCCATCAGTGGGAAAATTGCTTATTATAAATATCACCCAGGCAAATACCTAGTGGCATGGCATCCCAAATCCTCTATCGAAAATGAACGTACCACCATTGTCTACGACAACGGTAAGGCACAAGTATTGGTGCGCCAAATTGCAGGGGCAGTGGCTCGCCGCATTCGCAATTACCTCAAAGAAGGGCAGCAGGTTACTCAGGGAGGTGAAATGGGCTTTATCAAATTTGGCTCTAGGGTGGATCTCTTTTTGCCACTAGGCACAGAGATCAAGGTAGAGAAGGATCAAAAAGTAGTGGGGAATCGTACCGTTCTTGCCACCTTTTCAACCTAAGTTACTCATACAAATCGCTACCTAAAGCGGATTGCAAATCCGCTGAGCGCGTGCTAGGCTTTTTTAATAAAGCTTGGCCCGTGCTAAATGGATTTGTAATCCGTGTAGCCCTGAAATTTATTTTAAATAAGTTACTCATACAAGTCGCTATAGATCGTCTCTTCGTTAATAGATTCTAAGGGCATCAATACATTATCAATAGCGGATACTTTTTGTGGTAGCGCAATGGGTTCTTCATTTGGCTCCCCCCATTTAGTAGCATGGAGTATACGTTTCCCTTCTCGATAGCGCATGATGATTTGCTTTGGTGGAGTAGGATTTCCAAAAAAGAGGGCCTCCTTTTCGAGCAACATCCAATTGTTGGTATCAAAAAAGTACTCAAAGCTCAGCTCCACTTCGCTCCGCATGGTCATGTGCATATACCTGATAAGGTCCCCCTCAAAAAACAAGACGTCGTAGCCCGTTCGCATCGTCTTCGCAGAGCCTAATTTACCAGAGCTGGCCGCCAGCGAATAGCTACCATCTGGCTGCTGGGTAAAAATAAAAAGCTTAATGGCAGCAGTATCGGCTTTTTCTTCCAGCTCCTCGCCCACCATAGCCAGGAAGGCGATATCCTGCAAACTGTCTTGGTTCAGATCTTCTTGGAGCAACACCTGCCCATTGAAGTGGGTCAATAGAGTATGCCCTGGATAGCCTACAGAAAGCGTATCCTCACCTTCTAGTAAGTGAATCGTCTTGGCAGCAGTGTTAAGCTTTTGGGTCTTTATGTTACAAGCGGCCATGGCTAATAGCGCTAACCAAGTGAGGTAGTTATTTATTTTCATCTTTGTCGAATTGATATTTTTTTACAGAAATTAGTAGTTTCGGCGCAATGCAAAAATATACGATATGAGACATACTATAAATAGTTTATTTGGACTGATACTTTGCTTGGCTTGTTTTGCTTGTCAGCAGAATACCAGTTCTTCCACTGCATCTACAGCTACAGATGAGAGTAGCGCTGAAGCGGATAGCCTTGCAGCTTTCAGGCCTGGCAAGGATGCAGTAGTCGTTTATACGCCAGATAACCAAGTATTTGGAACGTGGGAGGATGTTGGCGAGCATTACCGAATATTTTGCGGAGGCAACAGATTTGAAGGGGTGGATGTCTCTACCGGCTACAGAGGAATTATGCTCAACGATTTTTCACAAATCTACACCATGGTAGAAAAAGACAATGGCTTCAAAGTATTTGAAACAACTTCTGATCGTCTGCTGTGGGATGTGACTCTTGAAGATACCCGGGTGACGTTTATAAACGGTTTTTTAGAAACCCCTGCCATTATAGACTTTTCTAACGTTCAGCAACCTAAAGCCATCTATAATG
>JBCCRH010000156.1:0-12073 GCA_039208045.1 Bacteroidota bacterium | reverse complement strand
TGGTATTGTTTGTGTATCCGATAATATTTTATTTGTAGACCTTCAGCAAGATAGTGTTACCTGCCCTAGCTTTTCGGATGGTTCATTTACACTAACTGTAGCAGGTGGTACTGCTCCTTATAATTATACTTGGGCTCAACTTGGTGGCCCTCAGAATGGAGCGGGTACTATTTTGGCTTCGGGCGAAAGTGCTACGGAAGAGGATAATCCAGCAGGTCTGTACGAAGTAGTGATTACTGATTCTACTATCCCTACTAATGTGGTGACAGATACTATAGAGATTTTAGCGGGCCCTGTTTTGGGGGTTATTTTAGATGCAAATAACCCGGGTTGTTTTGGGGATTCTACTGGTTCGATTACTGCGAATATCACTTTTGATGGAGTGCCACAAGCTATGCCAGGGAGTGACTTTACCTTCACTTGGAATACCACTACAGAAAACAGTCAAGTGCTCAATGGTATTCCTTTCGGCTTCTATGCGGTGACGGTTACTGATGCGAGTGGCTGTGAAGCATTTGCTAGTGCAACCTTATCTCAACCCCCAGCTCTGACAGTGCTACCTGCTAGTACGTTTATCACGAATGCGACTTGTAGTGGCTCTAATGATGGAGAAATAACAATTACACCGAATGGAGGAACGACTGCATCCGGTGATTATAGCTTTACTTGGGATAGTAGCCTGCCAGCATCCACTGGTACTTCCGCCACTGTTTCAGCACTTGACCCTGGACAATACTGCGTAACAGTTACGGATGATAATAATTGTACTTTTGAAGATTGCTTCACCGTTGGTGCCTTCAAGGTCTTGGCCATTAATGAGGTTGTAAGGGATATTTCATGTAATGGCCTCACAGATGGGCAGATTATCATCACGGGTACCACCACTGTAGGTACTGCCACGCCACCATTCAACTTTGTTTGGGATAATTTTACAGATGCACCAGATAATACGCCTACTGTAAGTACCCTCAATAATCTTGGGGTAGGCACCTACAATGTAACCATGTCGGATTCTGATCCTATTGGCTGCCAAACGACGGCAAGTTTTACGATTACGCAGCCTGATCCATTGGTAGTAGATCTGGCAGTGCCCGTACAAAACGAAACGTGCTCTGTGGGCAATGATGGCTCTATTACCCTATCCGTAACAGGAGGTACGTTTCCTTACACTTATGCTTGGTCTGATAATCAGATGGATTCTATTGCCGTCAACTTATCGCAAGGAACTTATAATGTAATTGTTACGGATGCCAATATGTGTACAGCTGCCTTTTCAGCTGATGTACTGGCGCCCACTCCACCTACAATTACCCTTTTGGAAAATGATACGGTCAGCTGTGCTGGGGATACCAATGGCACCCTAACTGCCATAGCGGTGCAGGGAGGGGCGCCTATTACGACCTACTCGTGGAGTAATGGCGCTAGCGGACCAACAATAAGTGGCTTGGCTCCTGGGACATACATTGTCACGATAACGGATGAAGCAGCTTGTACTACTATCGGAACAGCGGAAGTGGTTGCTCCTGATCCATTGAGTGTAGGCCCAATAGATATTACGGATCCACTTTGCCCCGGCTTCGCTAATGGACAGGTGTCCATCAATGTGAGTGGTGGGACAGAGCCTTATACTTATACCCTTGACGGAAATACACAGACTGGGAATAATCAGGTTTTCTTTGGATTTACGGCGGGCACTTATACTGGTGAGGTAAATGATGCGAATGGTTGTGGCCCGATTCCTATCGAAGTTGTGTTGGTCGATCCACCAAGTATTGAGGTGAGCTTTGATAATATTGTTGATGTGAGCTGTCCCCAGGCTATTTGCGACGGGCAGGCTACTGCAATAGCCTCTTATGATGATGGTACTACTGGTACGTTTAACTTCCTTTGGGAAACTGGAGAAACTAATGCTGCTGCTACTCAACTTTGCGCAGGATTTCAGATGGTCACCGTTACAGATGCCAACAGCTGTTTTGGGGTAGATTCCGTCAATGTACCAAGTCCGCCGGCCTTTACCTATGTCAGCATTTTTCAAGAACCTAGCTGTAATGGAGATTCCGATGGAGCTATTACTGCACAGCTAATAGGTGGTAGTGAACCTTATACTTACAATTGGTCGGAGCCAGGCCAAACGGCTATGACTCTTAGTGGCGTTCCTGCTGGTTCGTACGATGTTTCGATTACAGATGCTAATGGCTGTCCATTCACCGAGTTGGGTATCCAGTTGGAGCAGCCTGATGCGCTAGTATTATCGGTCGATCTGGATGCCACTCGCAATGTCTCTTGTGGTGGTGATACAGATGGGGTATTAGCAGTTGTCTTTAATAGCAGTGATGATATTAATGACCTTGGTGCTACGCCCTTTACTTGGTCGGATAATGTTGATAATCCTTCTCAAACGGGTACGATAGAAAACCTACCTGCAGATACTTATGCTGTTACGATAACTGATGTAAATGGTTGCACGGATGAGCTGAGCTTTACCTTAACCGAGCCAGAGCCTATTGAGGTTATTATTCCAGAGATCGATCCCATTGCTTGTTTTAATGGAACGACGACTATTTCGGTAGACACGGTGTTTGGTGGCACAGGAGATAACTACTTAGAGGACTATAGATTCTTCGTAGATATTAGCGACTTTTTACTACGCATGGATGAAACGGCGAATAACATTTTTGCTGGGCAGCATATCGTCACCGTAGTGGATTCACTGGGCTGCACCGGTTCTGATACAATCGATCTTGCACAACCTCCACTCTTAGAGGTAAGATTTGATTCTGCAATGATTACTGTAGAGTTAGGTGATACGACTACCTTCTTAAACCCGATCATTGAGCCAGCCGGAGCCGTTATTGACTCTTTTATCTGGACGCCACCTTCCTTTCTTTTCCCGAATAATGTCCAAAATCCAAGAGTAGTTCCGGGGGCCAATACGAATTATACGCTTACCGTAGTGGATGAAAATGGTTGTATTGGTGAAGGATCGGTGCGTGTTATTCTGGATCGAAATAGAAATGTATACATCCCGAATGTCTTTTCTCCCAATGGAGATGGCGCCAATGATGAATTCCGAGTTTTTGCCTGTACTGGGGTGCGCCAAATCCTTTCCGCCCGAATATTTGACCGCTGGGGCGAATTAGTCTTTTTTGAAGATGAGGGCTTATTCCCGAATTGTACTGCAGGTGGTGTTAAACTCTGGGATGGGCGTTTTAGAGGAGAACTAATGAAACCTGGCGTCTTTGTCTATCAAATAGAAGTCGAATTTGATGATGGCATTACGCTGCTGTATCGTGGGGATGTTACCCTTTTGAGATAAGGGTCAATAAAAAAGGTTGTCTGCCTAGTGCGGACAACCTTTTTTATTCATAGTCCTATTTTTCTTTTATCGAAGCACCGTAAAACTACCGGTAGTCAGCAGTTCCTCGCCCCTGCAAATGTGCCGTACCTTATAGAGCATCACGCCTGAGTTGACTTCTTGCCCCTGAAAAGAACCATCCCATTTATCAAAAGGAGAAGCAGTCTGAAACACCCGATTTCCCCATCGATCAAAGATTTCGAAAGAAATAAACTCTTGTACCGCAAACGGGTTGCTTACGCCGTAAGTATCATTGAGGTTATCGCCATTTGGTGTAAATGCTCTAGGCAGGTACACTACTGCACAATCCAAATCATCTGGATCAACCACATTCAAGCGGATAGAATCTTTTGCTGTACAGCCAGAAGCAAAATCCGTCATTAGAACCGTATAAACGGTTGGGCCATCTTTTGAAGGCGTAATTACCGGTTCTGGCTCAATCGGGCTATCTACATCATTACTAGGCGACCACGTAAATTCTTGGGCACAGGTAGTAGTCAAGCTGATAGGCACGGAGCTGCCCAAGAAGATATTGGTGTCGCGATTGATAATTTGATCAGGTGCAAAAAACAGCCCCGCTACTTCATCATCATCTAGCGCACGATTGTATATCCGCAGTTCGTCAATCAAACCCTCAAAAGAAGATTCGCTGACGCCTTTACAAAGGGCATTCCCCAGCGTCAAAAGACCGTTATTTTCAAGGTCTAGCCGCGATAAGGTACCGCCTTCTCGCCGGAAACGCCCATTGATATAAAGCCGAAATTTGGTGTCATCGCGAACGATAGCCAAGTGCTGCCAGCACGCATCAGGGCTCATTTGCTCCGTAAAACTTACCCCCTTGTTCGCATTTTCTGTAAAGGTACAGTTAATGGTTCTAGAGGTGGGCACATATCTGATGGTGAATACATTTTCATTGATACAGCTACTATCTCGCTTAGATAATAGGTACTGGGTACCTGCCGTGGCAGTAGTTTTAAAATAAAAGCTAATGGATATATCTTCCGTATCAAATTCCTGATTGACGGGCCCAAGAAATATGACTTCGCTATTGAAGCCATCCAGCCGAAGGGATAAATCATCTACCCCACAGCCATAGCCGATATTGCCGAAAGGCGTCCCTACATTAGCGGTATTCCCTCGATTATCAGTCAACATGGAATCTAGTGGATAGTAAGCGACCAGGCCTACGGTAGTTTGTGCAAAGAGCGGAAGCGAAATGCCCAGGAAGGCAATAAGTAAAAGGTTTCGCATGTATATAGTGTTTTTGGAATTTTTAGTCTAAACCCAACATCTAAAACGCAAGGTGGGAGTGAATATTTTACCCACCAAAAAGATTACCAAAGCCAGGAGGAAGCAATTCTTTTAGCAACTTTTGAGTCTCCTCTGCCTCTTTTGCGGCAGCTAATTCTAGTGCATTATTTACGGCTACTAGAATTAAATCTTCTACTTGTTCTGTATCGTCCCATTCTAATTTAGAGCGGTCGATAGCGATATTTTGGAGCACTCGATTAGCGTTAGCACTTACCTTTACTGCGCCATCTCCAGCGTCGGCTTCGACAATTACAGTAGCTAAGTGCTTTTTTATTTCTTCTTGCTTAGTTTCCATGTCTCCAAACATATTTCCAAACATATGGCTTACGATTTTTTTCGATAAAAAATTTAGATTCTATGTAACACAGTCTACCATAGCATGTTCAACTGGGTATTGTTGGTAGAGCTGTAATATTTCCTCTTCGTCTAATGCTCTGTCATAAACTCGTAGTTCGTCTAGCACCCCCTTGAAAGGACGAGCGCGCCCCTCCTCTACACACGGACTTTTCCCGAATATCAAGTCTGCTGCATTGGAAATATCCACTCCGCTACATTTAAAGGAACGTCGGTGCAACTGCCCGTTGATGTAGGAAGCAGCACTAGCCCCCTCTCTTACAATTGCCACATGCATCCAACCCAGCTCCTCTACTGCTGGTGCCAGGTTTTTAAAATACTTGTCTTCACTTTCGTGAAAAATAGTGGTTATCTCCTTTTGGCTGTAATTTAAAAACAAATCAAAAGCATGCTCTAAATGGCAAGCATCTCTTTTTGATAATAAGCTTTGCTTAAAAGGCGAACGACTTTCAGGTTTGATATAGAAGCTTACCGTAAGGTCTGAAGTAGAAAAATAAGCATTGACAATCCCTTCAAATTGCACATATCCCTGGCGCCCATCGAAAAGTAAACCGTCATCCTCTATACCACACCAGCACTGTACTCGACCGTGCATCGTGCCGTTAGAACCATTGCCAGAGTCATCGCGTGCATCACAGGCATTAAAAGAATAGTAGGCCACCAGTCCATTTTCAAGTTGTGAGGAATGCGCTGGTGTATAGTCTACATAGAGGTAAAATCCGATAAATAGTATTAACCACTCCATATATATAAAAATAAAACACTGCCCATACAAATCATGCATATGGACAGTGTTTTATTTATCTATTATCAAACAGAAATAGAACTAGCACTTATTCGTTCGATCTGATATCGAACTTTTCTGCTTTATCAGAAGAGATTAAGAAAGAGATGTTAATTCCACCAAATAAGTACCAATCATTTCCTTCTTGTGAAGTGTACAAATCTCCTATACCATCCAAATAATCATTAAAAGTAGCTCTTGTACCAAACTCAGCTGATATCATAAAGTACTTACTAGCATCGTAGCGCACCCCTAGTCCGATCGGAATACTGAAGAAGCTACTTCTGTCGTCGGGCTCTGGCAATACCGAGTTATCGTCAGGTGGAGTTGTTATTTCTGATTCTCCGAAAGCCATACCTAGTCCGATAAATCCGTAAGGTGAAAACTGTGGCTCCAACTCTCCCATGCTATTTAGCTTGATGCTTCCGATGGGGTGCCATTCTCCGATCACTGATATTTCCAGAAGATTGGTTTCAAACGACCAGTTTCTAGTAGTATTCTCATCTTTATTCGAGTCAGCACCAGAAAGTGTGCCATAGAGGATATTAGCACGTACTCCATATTGTGGGGTGAAAAAGTAGCGATAGGTTGCCCCAAATGCAAAATTGGTTTCACTGAGTGAAACGGGAGACTCCGCAAAATCACCTTGATAATTCATGAAGCCTAATGATACGCCTACATCTGAACTCTTTTGGGCATCCAACTGGATGGTCATCAGCAGTAGTGCAAAAAAGGCTAAAGTTGTAATTCTCATTTTCATAGGTTGGACTCTTTTCGGTTTACAATTATTAAAATAGTTTTTGGTAGTGTGTACGTTAGGTTTGCCTATGTATAGTTAAAGCCCGACAACTGCTAAATGACAGCGTCGGGCTTTAGCTCTGCTAAAGGTACAAATTTTTTTATCGCTTTATTAACCGCTCCACAAAGGTTTCGTTATTCACTTCTAAATGTATGAAATACTGCCCCGGTGCCCAGCCAGCACTGTTTAGTAAAAGCGATTGGTTTTCCTCGGCAATCTGATACTGAGCAACCTGCTGCCCTAGTGCATTAAAGATGGTGACAAGAGTCGCAGGCTGAGTAATATTATTAGTAGCTACCGTGAACCAATCCGCTGTAAGGGTGGGAAATACCTTAAACCCAATTCCTTCGACATCTACTTGAATAACTACCACTGGGCTGTAGGCAGTGGTGCCATCAAAGTCTACCTGCCGTAAGCGGTAGTAATTGGCTCCTTTGGCAGGCGCTGGATCCATCAATTGGTAATACTGAGGAATGTTAGTTGTACCAGCTCCATCTACTCTACCTATTTCCTGAAACTTAGTGCCATCATTGCTTCTTTCTACTACCATGAAGGCGTTATTAATTTCAGTGAGTGTGCTCCAACTTACTAATACCTGCTCATCAATTAGAGTAGCTTTAAAGTCAAGCAATTCTACTGGAAGGATGGACTGCGTGGTATTCAACGTTCCTCTGCTACTTTCTGCTTCACTCCAGGTCATATTAGAAGGGCACCCAAACTCTCCACTTAATTGAAGCGAAGAATTAACAGGTGAATTATTTGCTTCTGCTACACCAAAGTTTCTTTCATCTCGTAGTAGCACAGATTCAAGGCCTTCTGCTACGCCATCCTCAGCGGTCAGTCTTCCTCGAAAACCCAAAAATTGTACAATCTCTTCTGTTACCTTATTGTATAATGCAATGGCTCCTCGCTCGTTCTGCATATCAGGAATAGGGAACCAAATAGCTCCATTTCCTTCTATTTCGTCATCTATTACTCCGCTCAATTCCTCTACGTGATAACTAGTTGATGGATTATATTCATAGAGTGTCAAAGAGTAGGCGCTTAGGTCTACTCCCGCAGGACCAACTATTTCTACCCCTTCATCTTGATCCACTCCCCGGTTCAGATAATGAATTTCATTGATAAATACTACATCATTACCCCCTAGCTCTTCGCAGCCTTCTATTGCCCGGCTATTAGCAGTTATAGGCCCTACCCAATCTGTCCCATCCCGAACAAACAACTCAAAATAGTAGATGTCATTATCCGCTAAGTTATCGACCGTAATTCGGTTATCTGTACCTTTGTAAACAGGGAAAACGTCTCCTAGAAAGGAAGCATCAGCAATACCCCCTGAACCAAAAGTAGCGTCATCCTGATACGCCTGCCCATCTCCTGCTGGCATTCCCTCAATAGGTGCTTTACTAGCCACCACCAGTACTTCATCAAAGCAACTAGGCAAATCCCACATCAGATTCATCTTACCATCTGTAGGATTGGCCATAAATTTTTGAGGTAGTACAGGGAACGAACAGCTAGTATTGATGTCTGCTTTTAGCGGCTCATCATTTAGGTAACAGAAGTTAAAACTATTGTACTCTACTACCAGAAAATGGTAAGAGGCCCCAGCATCAAGTCCATCAACAGAAAAGTTTAGGCTAGAACCATCATATACGACATAGGTATCTGGAGCTACTTCGTCGCCGAGTCCAAACGTAGAATTAGCAGTATAGCTGGTACCACTACAAGGATTAAAAGATACCTCTTCTCCCAGCCTTACCAAAACAAGGCGCCTGTCCCCGCTACCAGAGTCGAGCGTTGCATCTAAAGTTGCTCCCTCTATATTAGAGAAAGCTACCGAACGAGTTTGTATAGCTGGCGGCATACAAAAAGGAATGATATCTCCATCTAACTGAATATCTCTGATCGACCACTGCCCATTGATGCTTCCTGCATTATAGCCGTACCAACGAATACACAGGGGCTGGCCGTCGCAAAAACTTTCTTGTAGGTTATCGATCTCAATGGTACGCAAAACATCTGCATCGGTGGCAGCAACAGAATCTAGTCGTTCAGCAGTAACAAATCCGTCGGTTGACCAGAAGACTTGATACGCCTGAATTCCTTGCGTAGTACGCTTTTCCTTGAAGCTTAATCCTGTGATTTCAAAGGTGAAGCCAGGGTCTGGGGTTAAGCAAATTTCATAGTAGTCAACTACTCCCTTTTGCGCCTCCTTGGGCCAGCCTTCAGCTACTGCCCCGTCTGCGCTAAATTCAAGACCTCCAATACCGTTTCCTCTAGTGAAAGAGCTAGCTTGCAGGTTGTTAGCAACTAAACTAGGCGTTTCGCTGCTGGTTAGTTCCCATGTCGCTAGCTGAGCCGACAAGTTAGGCGTCATCAACAGTCCTAACACACCGGTAAGAATTGTGTAAATCGTTTTACTCATAGTATTATAATTACATTGGTGTATACTCGGAAAAGTGCCTTCCGATGCTAAATAGTATTGCTCGTATTCTCCCTATACGATCAATGTTAACACCATGAAGGAAGCTGTTCCGTTTTCTCTAAAAAAATTAAAATAAAATCCATTCTAGTATCCAAAAGACACCAAAACAGTGCTCTTTGTTTTTGGGACAAAAAACTGCAAGAAGTATACAGACAAGAGAAATGTGAAGTAGAAATATGGTAGTTGCTAAACTAACATTTTACTATAGTGATGACTATAGAAGAGGCATTTATAAAAGGTGGCAACTGTACGGGGGTTGTGGTTGCATAACAAAAATAGGTAATCTATTTAATAAATGCAATGGGCTAACCTAAATAATAGGCATGCTACATACTCACTTAAGAGAATAACTGATTGACAAAGAAGGCATAAAACATCAGGAGTACAATTCCTTCCCAACGTGTTATTTTTTTGTTATTTGCCATTATGCCAAATAATAGCGTCATAGCGATCATGAGTGGCAAGTAAATATCCGCTACTTCTAGTGGTATAGTGAGCTTCCCAACCAATGCCGGAATACCCATTACAACATAAGTATTGAAGATATTGGATCCCAATACATTTCCAACAGCAATAGAGGCTTTTCCTTTACGGGCGGCAGCTAAACTCACGATCACTTCAGGAAGGGAAGTTCCCAGAGCTACTGCCGAAAGACTGATGATTTCTGTTTCAATATTAGCTAACTCGGATAGCTGTGTAATGGCGTATATGGTATAGTCTGCTCCAAGGTAAACCAGCACTCCCCCCAACAAAAGGAAGGCGTAAGACTTCCAGTTTGCCTTACTTCGTATGACCTCTTCAGAATTGTTATCCGACTTGAAGGAATACGCAAGAAATACAATAATCCCAAGAATGGACAGCAGCGCCTCGAACAAAGAATAGGTGCCATCCTTCAGCATGAACCAGAACAAGAAGGCTGATCCCCAGAGATATGGCATATCGATATGCCAGATGTTATATTCTAAATCTATTTGCTTTACTACTACGGCTACTAGCCCCAAGACTAAAGCAATATTAGTGATATTAGACCCCACCACAGTACTCACTACAATCTCTGATTCTCCTTTTAGAACAGAGGCAATTCCCGTAGCCAATTCCGGTAAAGAGGTACCAAACGCAACAATTGTAACACCGATGATGAATGGAGAAATCCCCAGCGATAAGCCAATCTCTTCCGCAGCATCCACAAACCAATCTGATGCTTTCAGCAAAACTGCTAAACTCACAGCAAATAGCGCAAAATAAAAAATAACTTCTTGCATCATCACAATTTTCCAATCGCAGGTGCTAATAGTTTCAATATGCCATTAGCTAGACGTCCCGATGAGACTACAGTCACATCAGGACGTTTTTGTTGATCGGTCAAAAGTAATGTTTTTTTAATGAACAGCTACTTTTTTTTTGCCTAGCCCATTGATATACAAGATCAGGAGGTCAGTAAGACCACATGTCCTGTTCCTTATTAAATAGCTCCTGTTTGATGCGTTCTGAGGCAATTAATAGATCGCGTCCACTTAGATAATCTTCTAATCGCAAATCATTGACATTGGATTCTTTGGTGATATAGCTAGAAAAGAAACGCATTTCTAGATGGTCTTCCCACGTCATCACAGATTGATCGTTGGCGGAGTTGAAGACTTTGTATTTGGCGAAAGCCTGCCGACAATCGGGATAATAAATCCAAAACAAAGGTTTCGAATATTTGAAATTTCCATTATCGTCATACACATCTTGAATGGGGGCCATCCCCAAAATGCGTACCCGGAGCGACGAAGAATTAGAATCAAAAAACCAAATCTCTTTCATTCGGTATCTGGTAATAGACGTTGGATCAAGTCTATTTTCAATGGCTTGAAAAGTAGGCTCCCCCGTAACTGGATCTATAATCTCTACGGTGTCTCTTTCCACCAAAATATCGCTGAGGTCGCCTGCATTTAGCGAAAGCGTAAAAGCGTCGTCCTCAGTGCTGTAAGCTTTAATATTACCAGTTTCAATTTCATTCAGTAGGATGTTAATGAACGGCATTTTGGGGTACCTAAAAGGCAAATTCATTTTTTCCCTAGTATCAATCACCCGCCATATCCGCTTTTTCCATAAGATATCCGCCTCGCGGATAGGTGGATAAGCAAGCACCCGTTTCTGTCCGATAGTAGCAGATTCTACAATGTCGTCTAAGGGTGATTGTTCTTCTTCGAGCTGGATCATACCGGTGGGCTGACCAATTACTAGTAGTGTGGAGCACAAAAAGCACCCCAACAAGCAAATCATGTTGCGCATCTTTCTGGGATTTAAAAGATTAAGTAATATGCAGAACCAAAAGGGAGGAAGTTATCGGATTTTAAAAACTAACGCATTGAGGGCGCGACTATTGTCATCGCCAGGGCATCGCACCTTTATTTTGTCAAAATAATAGATATCGCCTGCCTTTGCCTGCCCTACGATAGCCTTGGCACGGCCGCTCAAGGTAGGGCCTTCGTTGGTATTAGACTGTACATCGCTATTACGAGGCACGCGCGTTACCTCATAGCTCCCCACTCGGCATTTGGCATCAAAGTCGAAGCCAGGAAGATCAGGGATGAGGCCCAATTGTGCCCGAAAAGTGGCAGCTGGTAGCGTCTTACTGACATGCTTCCCCAATTTCATCACAGGGTCTGGTATTCTTTTTACTCGGTAGTTAAATTGTTGAGGAACAAGCCCTCCACCTGCTACAGTAATAGTTGCTGCTCCTACGCGCTTTGGAACAGCTATATACTTTGCCCCACCTCGCCGCTGCAATTCTACGCCTGTGGCACTCACTTGAATCTGTGCGCTCGGTATACCTGCAGCGGCAATCGAAATAGGGTTTTCTACACCTGCATAAAGCACATTCATCTTGTCTGCTGCTACCGTCACTGCTCGCTCTCCTACTTCGTAGGTGAAGCTTTTTTCGAATCGTTTGATCTCTCCGGTAGTGGGGTCGGCTAATTCCATGATCATTCTGTG
>JBCCRH010000155.1:0-12085 GCA_039208045.1 Bacteroidota bacterium | reverse complement strand
GGCAACTTGTTCGACTGCTTGTATACAGCTTGGGGCCAGCTGGTGGCCTAGTGTATGTTGGGTAGAAAAGCCAATACGATAAGTTGTTGGAGCTTCTTCGATTGCTTTTGTAAAGGACTTGGGAGGAGTAGGCAGCGCATAAGGATCACCAGGGAAAAAGCCTGCGGTAGCATCCAAGAACGCGGCCGTATCTCGAACACTACGACTGACACAACCCTGTACTACCGCCCCCGACCAGCTCTGTCCAATTTGCGGGCCAAGGCTGATACGACCTCTACTTGGCTTTAAGCCAAAAAGGCCATTACAAGAGGCTGGAATACGAATAGAACCCCCGCCGTCACTTGCGGTAGCAATAGGCACTATTCCAGCGGCCACAGCTGCTCCAGAACCACCGCTAGAGCCACCTGCTGTACGCGTAGTATCTAGCGGATTTCGCGTGGGGCCAAATAACTCCGGTTCCGTATAAGGGGCCAGGCCCAACTCTGGTGTATTGGTTTTACCCAAAAAAAGAAAACCTGCTCGGCGCATTTGTTGAACAAAATAGTCATCTTGATCAGGAATGTTCTTATCCCAACCACGACTCCCATTACTCATCGGATAGCCTTTCAGGTGCACCCCTAAATCTTTCAGAAGAATAGGCACCCCTGCAAACGGGCTATCTAAATCCACTTGCTGGGCCATTTCTTTAGCCAGCTCATATAGGGGGAAGACGATTGCATTGAGCTTCGGATTGTGAATGCTAGCTTGCTCAATAGCAAGTTCGACTAGTTCACTGGGGTGAACACTCTTATTCTTGACTAATTGTGCAAGTCCTGTAGCGTCAAATTGGCGATATTCGGCAGCTGTCATTTTTAGTAAAATTTGAGTTATTTTGTCAAAACACCGAGGTTTCAAACGACCTCAAATATAAAGAATGTAAAAATGGAAAAAATTCTACGCCAAGCCTACGACCCAGAGCAGTTTCGCAAAGATGGCTATGCCTTGGTGGATCTATTGGCAGATCATCTGGCGCGCACATCTGCTAAGCAGGAGGTAGCGTCAAATGGCCAGATGGAGCAGGCCTTACCGTGGATCGCTCCAGAGGAGAGTTTAGCCTTTTGGCAAAAAGATAAGCAGACAGCAGATGCTTCACCTGCCACTTTTTTTGAACAGGTGCTAGCCCAATCGGTGCAATTGCATAACCCGCACTATATGGGGCATCAGATTAGTCCCCCTGTGCCCGTGAGTGCACTGGCGGGCTTTTTGGGTGATTTTATCAATAATGGCATGGGCGTGTACGAGATGGGTATGGCGAGTAGCACCTTGGAGCGGGTTGTGGTGACGGAGTTGGCGAAAGCTATCGGGTTTGGGGAGCAAGCGGATGGGGTGCTCACTTCGGGGGGTACGCTGGGGAACCTGACGGCTTTACTTACGGCTCGGCGGCTAAAAGCAAAATCGGATGTGTGGAATGAAGGGGGCAACCAACAACTGGCGCTGATGGTATCGGAGCAAGCCCACTACTGTGTAGATCGGGCGGTTCGCATTATGGGGTGGGGTGCTGAGGGAATTATCAAGGTGCCGTGCAATGATCGTTTTGAAATGCGCACAGATTTGCTGGAGCACTATTACCAAGAGGCGACTGCCTCAGGGAAGCAGGTGATTGCAGTGGTAGGGAGCGCTTGTTCGACTTCGACCGGCTCGTTTGATGATTTGAGTGCGATTGCTGCCTTTTGCAAGGAGCATGCGCTGTGGTTTCATGTGGATGGTGCGCATGGGGGCGCTACGGTCTATTCCGAAAAATATCGGCATTTGGTGAAAGGCATTGAATTGGCGGATTCCGTCGTGGTTGATTTTCATAAAATGCTGATGACGCCTTCGATAACTACGGCTTTAGTGTACTGCAAGGGTTTGGATAGTTACCAGACTTTTAGCCAAGAGGCGCAGTACTTGTGGGCGAAGAATGAATCGCCAGAATGGTATAACCTAGCCAAACGCACCTTTGAGTGTACCAAGCTGCTACTGAGCGTGCGGGTGTACAGCATTATGCGGACGCATGGGACTGCTTTGTTTGATGCTTTTGTGAGCACGTGCTATGACTTGGGAAAAACTCTGGCGGGACTCGTAATTGCCAGAGCGAACTTTAGCTTGCTTACGCCTCCGGCTTGCAATATTGTTTGTTTTCGTTACGAAAAAGAGGGAGTGGATTTGAATGCACTGAATGAGCGGATTCGGGAACAGCTAAAGGTGGAGGGTACGTATTATATTGTGCAAACAAAAATCAAAGGTGAAACGTGGCTGCGTACTACTTTGACTAATCCGTTTACGGAGGTGCGGCATTTGGAGGGCTTATTGGATCGGATTGAGGAAGTGGTGTTAGAGATAGATACAGCGGATTGCAAATCCGCTGGGCCTCATTAAGGGATAGGAGAGCTTACCTTGCCCGTGCCGTTCGGATTTGTAATCCGAACAGATAACATTGGAGGTTTCAAAAACCTCCAATGTTTACGCCAAAGCTCTAGCCTTCTGCCAAAGCCTCTTCCACTAGCTCGGCTGCTTCTTTCAGCAAGATCGCTGACTTTACGGCCAAACCAGATTTATCGATAATTTCTTTTGCCAAATCGGCATTGGTGCCTTGTAGGCGCACGATGATGGGCACCTTGATGTTGCCCATATTTTTGTAGGCATCTACCACGCCATTCGCAACGCGATCACAACGGACGATTCCGCCAAAGATATTAATCAAGATGGCCTTTACTTTCGGGTCTTTCAAGATGATACGGAAGGCTTGCTCCACCCGCGCTGCATCGGCAGTACCGCCAACATCTAGGAAGTTAGCAGGCTCCCCACCGGATAGTTTGATCACATCCATGGTAGCCATAGCCAGGCCGGCGCCATTTACCATACAGCCTACATTACCGTCGAGGTTAACGTAGTTGAGGTCGTAGCTTTTTGCTTCTACTTCGATGGGGTCTTCCTCATCCGTATCGCGCATGGCCGCCAAATCTTGGTGGCGGTAGAGGGCGTTGCCATCTAGGGTTACTTTGCAGTCTACTGCTAGGATGCGGTCGTCGCCCGTTTTTAAGCAGGGGTTGATCTCAAATAGAGAGGCATCGGATCCTACAAAAGCACTGTATAATTTAGAGATGAACTTGGTCATTTCTTTGAATGCCTTGCCCGATAGCCCTAAATTGAAGGCTACCTTGCGCGCCTGATAGCCCTGAAGGCCCAAGGCAGGATCGATATATTCTTTGTGTACTTTTTCAGGCGTTTCTTCTGCTACCTGCTCGATGTCCATCCCACCTTCGGTAGAGTAGACGATGACGTTGCACTTGCGCTCGCGATCCATCAGGATGGAAACGTAGAATTCTTTATTGGCATCAAAATCAGGGGCATATACATCTTCTGCCACCAATACCTTGCGAACTAACTTCCCAGGGCCTTCCATACCACCTGGTGTCTGTGGCGTTTTTAGCATCATGCCAATAATGTTGCCCGCATGCTCTTTGAGGCCATCCAGATTTTTAGCCAACTTCACTCCACCACCTTTACCACGGCCTCCCGCATGGATTTGCGCTTTGATCACGGCCATTTCAGTGCCTGTTTCTTCTTGCAATTGCTGGAAGACTTCTACCGCTTCCTCAACATTGTGCGCAATTTTTCCACGTTGGATGGCAACGCCATAGCTGGCTAATAATTCTTTTCCTTGATATTCGTGCAGATTCATGTTTTCCTATTGTTTATGATAAGCAGGTGTTATTAGTAACAGTCAAAAAATAACTTCTCGATTTATGGCTGGCTCTTTTGCTCTAATACTTCGTTCAAAAGCCTCGTCGATGCTAAGGCATCACCTGCGTTTTTCGCCTTGTCTTAGAGCAAAATCCCCTTGCCAAAATGCGGAACTTATTCTTTGGCTGTTACTTAATCACGCCAAAAGTAAAAGAATTTTAGCACCTTTCGGGTAAAAAGCAGCAACTTTTTGAGTGATGATAAGGGGAGTTTGTATCTTGCACAAACTCCTTTTTTAAAACGGATAGACTCAATAATAAATGGACACATCCACACCAATAAAAGCAACTCCTTTCGATCCTAACCTACCGGTGATCCAAAAATTTGTGCGTGACTTGAATACGCCTTGGAAGATGAAGCTGTATTTCATTAGGAAATTGCCGAGTTGTTGGTTTTGGGGCGTTCGCGTAAAAAGTATCGACCATCAAAATGCCGAAGTGACCATTCCGTTTCAATGGCGTAGCCAGAACCCGTTTCGTTCGACCTATTTTGCGGCTTTAGCGGGTGCGGCAGAGCTATCGACCGGGCTACTGTGCTCCATAGCACTGCGGGGCCGCCGAAAAGTGAGTATGCTGATTACTAATGCAGCGATTACCTACAGCAAGAAAGCCAATACCACTACTACCTTTACCTGTAATCAAGGGCTAGCAGTAATCGATACCATCCAGATGGCTTTAGAAACGATGGAACCTCAAACGATCCAAATGACGAGCATCGGCCGTAATACGGATGGGGTAGAAGTGGCGCGTGCTACGTTCACTTGGTCGTTTAAAGTTAAGTCTTAGAGTTACTGTATACTTATCTTTCGGCTTACATTTCCTCTTTGGTTGGCCAGCTGTAGCAAGTAAATCCCTTTCGGTAAATTAGCAGTGCTAATTTCCAAGTTTTGGGGGCCTTGCTGGTTCAGTGATTGTTGTTGGTAGACAAGTTGTCCGCTTGCGCTAAAAAGCCGGATTTGTACCTCCTGCTGCTCTTCCAGCAGATAAGCTACTTGTATAAAATTCGAAGATGCTACTGGATTGGGATAAACTACTAATTGTAGGGCTTCCTCTAGTTGATTGACATTGGTTAAGAGCCCTGTGGTGAACGAGCTAGTATCAATGAACTCCGTGCAGAAACTTCCGAAATGGTTGTAAGGGCGAATACGCCACCAGTACCTGCGATCGGGATCAAGGTCGGTGAGTGTAAATGCGGTGTCTTGAATGACATATTCTTCTTTTGGGCCAGAAAAAATAGGTAGTGCAGAAACCTGCACGATATAGTGCGTAGCATTAGGAATAGTTTCCCAACTTAGGTTAACTATATCTGAAAAGGGGGTCGTACTTTCTTCTGCTGGTGTCAGGATATTTCCTTCTACTTCCGTGATGTCATCTATTACTTCTGGAGGATCGCTTAGTAAGCCTGGGCGAGCATCTAAGATGTTAGCGCGCATGGCTGCGATCTGCTCTGGTGAAAAACGACTGCTACAGGCATCAAAAGAGTAAGACATGATCAAGGAGGCGTCTGATTGGAACGCCACAGTATCAGGATCGTATTGAAGCTGGGTACTTAAGCCAGAGCTAGTACATCCCCAGCGATAGTTAAGATAATCGGGCGGAGTGTCACAGAAGCGATCTCCTGCCACTGTACAATTGCTGCCATCTACTTTTTCTACTTGGCGACTGCCCCAAAATAGTGGTGCAGGAGTGGAGTAATCATAATTTTCCGCTTCTTCAATTTCCCAACCCCTAAAAGGATGGGGCAGTGATAAAAAATGGCCGACTTCATGCGCCCAGGTATGACCGGTGGCACTCAGGCAGGCCTTTTGCATGACAATGCCATTACCAGAAGGCGCGTAGTACCCACAGGCACCAGCGGCTGACGCAGTTAGGTAAGAATTGAGTGTATTAGGTACGTTATTGGCGAGCATCATTTGAATACCTAAACCAAATTCTCCATTATCATGCGTATGCCATGCTGTATTGTTGATATATCTAAACTCTCCCTTCACATAAAACTGGATATTGGTCTCCAAAAAATCCAGATTTAATCGACATAAGGCGTCGAGTACACTTTTTACAGGAAAATATCCCACGCCCTCATCTGTACCCGTAATATGCACCGTAAGTGGAACATACAGCAAATCATCGGATCGAGGGTAAGCGGATGGATTATCCAAGTAGCTGTCGAGCCATCGGTAATCGATATTTCCGGTGCCGCAGGGGGCAATTTCGTCTTGTGCTAGGAGCGAATAGGATAGTACAAAAAGTAGTAGTGTAAAAAATGGTCGAGTCATTTTAAGTTGTAATTGTGATGCTTTCAAAAAAAGAAATGCCCAATAAATGGCTAAACATTATTGGGCATTTCGGGGGTGATATATTAGTCCTTAATCTACTGCACTATCAGGCGTCGGCTGGAAATGCCTTCGTCTGTAATCAGCGATAAGAGGTACATACCTTTTGGTAATGCTTGCAAGTCGAGTACAAATTGGTTGCTGCCTATTTCCATGCGGCGGCGACCAAAGTCTTGTACAAGCTGGCCTGTTACATTTAGCAAGCGTAAATTGGTATCGAACGCTTTTTTTGCCTCCAGATTAACAGAGACGGAGTTGCCAGTGTTCACTGGATTAGGAGCAACTAGCCACTGGCTGACAAAATCTAGCTCCTGCGTAGAGGTGGTAGCATCTGTTCTGAATGCTCTAAACTGGGAAGTATTCGCACAAGTTCTATAAGCATTTAATGGGCGTACTCTCCAAAAGTAACTGGTATTTGCTTCTAGCTCTAAGACGATAGAGTTACCATAGACGATTTGTGTAGTAGCTCCTGAGCCAAATTGTGGCGTATTGTCATACTCAAGCTGGTAGAAGTCCGCCCCACTCACTGCTTCCCATACCAATTGTACGGCATTAAAGCTTACTATTTCTCCTTGTTCGGGCGCAATCAAGTTTGTTGTCTCTGTGATTTCTGTAGTATTTGGTGTAATACCAAGGTTGATATAATTTCGGTCTGACATGGCAATATCAGCCTGCATATCAGTGGCTTGGGTGGGAGTGAAATAGTAACTGGAGCGTGGGCACTGGAAGAAGTAACCCATTGCTAGGCTTTCGTCAGTGTCGATTACCACGCCATCTGGATCCATGGTGCCTGCATCATAATTACAATCTTGCCAGCCGAAACCAAAACCATAATTAGGCGCGGTATCGCAAGTGAAATCACCAGCGGTTTCACAATTAGAACCGTCCACTTTCTCATTGGGGATGCCAGAAGGAGAAAGTGGCCCTACTGGATTTCCGTGTACAGCTTCATCGTAAAATTCAATATCCCAGCCATTAAAAGGGTGAGGAAGGCTTAAAAAGTGTCCAATCTCGTGGGTCATCGTGTGGCGAGTACTTCCTACTTCGGCTCTGGCTACCACAATCCAGTCTTGCTGAGAAGTGTAATAACCTAGCACCACTCCTGGAGTACCACTACCATTACCCGCATCATTAGGCATAAATATATTAATCGCATCATTGGCTTTTGCGGCATTCATAAAGAGTGAACCCGCACCACTAGAGTGGTTGCTGTAGACGACATCATTGTTAATGTAACTAAATGTTCCATCAGAAATGTAAAACTGGATACCAGTGTCTTCGAAATCTTTATTTATTTCGCAGAGCTGATCATATACTCTATCTTCTTCAACCCCTCCCGTGCCATTTGTTCTGGCGATAATGTGAAATTTAATAGGTAAGTAGATGGTTGATCGACTGCGGATAAAGCCACTACGGAAAGCGGCACGATTGCGCAATAGGCGATCTGAAACGGCTTTTGCTTCATGGCCTACCGTACCACATGCGAAATGATGTTGAGCTTGACCTATGAAGGTAAAGGCAAGTGCCAAAAAGAAAGAAAGTAATATTCGCTTGTTCATATAGTTATTTTTAAGCATCTAAAGTCTTTTAAGTAGAGAAAAAGAAGGTTCTTTTTTCATAAGCCCTGCAAAAATAGAAAAATTACGCACCCAGCGGCGTCTTAGTGCCGTCAATTCTTTAGTCATCATGTTAACAAAGCTTGCGAAATTTGCTACTTTTACGGCGTTTGTACAAAATGCGTCACAAGTCCGTTTTAGCCCCAATCCTATACGGTAAGTATCGCATTTTGTTTCCATTTTTCATTAACCTTAATCAAACAAAAAGATATGAGTAAAGTAACGGTAGTCGGTGCAGGAAATGTAGGCGCTACTTGTGCTAATGTATTGGCGCACAAAGATGTGGTCAAAGAAGTAGTTTTACTGGATATTAAAGGCGATTTAGCAAGAGGTAAAGCATTGGATAGCTGGCAGCAAGCACCTATTGATTATTACAGCACTCAGCTAAAAGGTACTGAGGACTACAGTGAAACGGCGGGTTCTGATATTGTAGTGATCACTGCTGGTATCCCGCGTAAGCCAGGGATGAGCCGCGATGACTTGATTGCTACCAATGCGAAGATTGTGAACATGGTGACTAAGTCAATCATGGAGCACTCGGAAAACCCTATCATCATCATTGTCTCTAATCCGTTAGACGTGATGACTTATGCCGCCTACAAGGCAGCAGGCCTATCATCGAGCAGAGTATTCGGTATGGCTGGTATTTTGGATACAGCCCGCTATCGTGCTTTCCTAGCTACGGCACTTAACGTTTCTCCTAAAGATATTCAGGCAGTATTGATGGGTGGACATGGGGATACGATGGTTCCACTTCCTCGCTACACCACGGTTTCCGGTATTCCAGTATTAGAAATGATTGATGAAGCAACCCTAGATGCTATTGTTCAACGCACGAAGAAGGGGGGTGGAGAACTAGTGAAGTTGATGGGTACCTCCGCTTGGTATGCACCGGGTGCTGCTGCTGCTCAAATGGTGGAAACGATTGTTCGCGATGAAAACCGCATCTTCCCTTGTTGTGCACTACTAGAAGGCCAGTATGGCTTGAACGATATTTTCTTGGGCGTACCAGTAAAACTCGGAAAAGAAGGCATCACGGAAATACTGGAGCTGAAGCTCAACAAAGCTGAGATGGAGCTACTAAATACTTCTGCTGGGCACGTGCGTTCAGTGATTGACGTATTCAATGGAATGAGCTTGTAAGGAGTGCTAGATAAAATGGCGCATTTATGTACAAAATGCGCCATTTTATTTCCAAGGTTTTTGAGAACCAGAAATTATCCCTAACTTACTTCTGCTAGACTGTAAACTGAAACAAAAAACATCTTTTTTAGAAAAAGTAGTACAGAGAGCTTTAGCACTTGCTTTTGTCGACATAAGTAAGTTCATAAACCTTGTGCTGTTTTTTTGTGTTTCAAGTCTAAAATGGGTTAAATTATGGTAGAGACTAGAGTGAGTACGCCTTTCTTGCAAGAGATGGTGACTAACACGGGTGAAAACTTGTTTGATCTTTCTGTCAAGCAACCAGTCTTGCTGATCTTTTTGCGACACTTTGGCTGCACATTTTGTAGAGAGGCCTTAGCTGACATTTCCAAACAAAAGGGGCACATCGAAGAACTAGGTACGAAGATCGTATTTGTACATATGACTGATGATGTAGTAGCTGATCGCTATTTTAATCGGTACGAGCTAGAGAATGCAATACACATCAGTGATCCAGATTGTAAGTTTTATGCAGGCTTTGGTTTGGTGAAAGGAAGTTTCACTCAATTGTTTGGTTTGCAGTCCTGGATTAGAGGGTTTTCTGCTGGTGTGGTAAATGGGCACGGTGTTGGGCCACAGCTTGGTGATGGATTCCAGATGCCTGGTGCCTTTGTGATTCAGAATGGGGAGATAAAAGAAAGTTTCATCCATAAACTAGCCTCAGATCGGCCAGATTATAAAAATTTAGTAGAGAACTGCTGTGGATTTCCTATGAGTTAGTCTTCAAGCGGCAATAAATACAATTCTTGTAAAAATGAGCAAAACGCCTTGAACTATTGTCAGGGCGTTTTGCTTTTCATAAAAGAACTAAAACGGAATACATGGTAGGCTGGAGGTTTTCAGAATATATACCTAGACAAAAAGAAGGAGCGAGCTTCGAAAAGCTCCTGCAATTGTTTCAAGAACTATTGGTACACACTTCAGGAGATGTAAGTGAGGCCTTGTCGTGGCTAACAGAGCTGGATAAAGAATATCAGATTACAGATGAAAATTACGGCATTGCAGACTTCATTCAAGATTTGATTGACAAGGGATATATCCAGCAGGATGGCCCACAAAATCCAGGTTTTGTACCTTCTTCAAAGATGGAGATTGCTATTCGTAAGCAAGCATTAGAGGACGTATTTGGGCAGCTAAAAAAGTCAAAGCGAGGAAATCACGATACCAAGCACGGAGGCCGAGGCGACGAGCATACCTCAGAGCTACGCCCTTACGAATTTGGTGATCGATTAGATCGCTTGGCTGTATCTGAATCTTTACGTAATGCACAGATCAACCACGGGATAGATGAGTTCCAGCTCACTCACGATGATCTGGAAGTGCGTCAAACGTTCTATCAAAGCCAAATGAGCACCGTATTGATGATTGATATTTCGCACTCGATGATTCTATACGGTGAAGATCGGATTACGCCAGCTAAAAAAGTGGCGATGGCTCTGGCAGAATTGATTACTACTCGCTATCCAAAGGATACCTTAGATGTATTGGTTTTTGGTAATGATGCCTGGCAGATAGAAATTAAAGATTTACCCTATTTACAAGTGGGCCCCTACCATACCAATACTGTTGCTGGCCTAGAACTAGCAATGGACATCATCCGCCGTCGTAAAAATCCGAATAAGCAGATTTTTATGATTACCGATGGTAAGCCTACCTGTATCAAGAAAGGGAAAAAGTATTACAAAAATAGCTTTGGCCTTGATCGGAAGATCGTCGGCCGTACGCTCAACCTGGCTACTCGTTGCCGCAAGCTAAATATTCCGATTACTACCTTTATGATTGCCAGAGATCCTTATTTGGTGCGCTTTGTAGATCAGTTTACAAAGGCCAATAATGGAAAAGCATTCTACAGTAGTCTTAAAGGCTTAGGGGAGTATATCTTTCAGGATTATAAGAACAATAAGCGGAAGCGCCATCGCAAGTAAGATCAGCTGATAATTTTTGATTTTGCTGCATACTGTGCGCCAGCTTTTTGGCGTTTTTTTTCAAAAAAGTAGTTATGAAAAAGACCCTAGTGCTTCTTTTCTTCCTTTTAGGCTTATCCAGTTTATACAGTCAAAATGAACATCAGATAGCAGCTGAAGATTTGGCAACCTTATCCACTATGGAGGATACCTTGGCGTTGCTAGCCTTCGCTATTGTCAATGATTCTTTGGAAGAGCACCGTTTTGGGAGCTGTCGCGAAATGATTCCTCGCCTAGTCACTGCCCTCAAAACCAAAAATTCTTTTCAATATCCTTTTGAGCGTTTAAAGTCAGTTTCTATCCAATATCCGCAGGATAGTTCGTTTCGGGTATTTACTTGGCAGTTGTATGTCGATGTAGATGATTATCGCTATTATGGAGCCATTCAGATGAATACACCGGACTTGCAATTGTTCCCACTCATTGATCGCTCGGCCAATATGGAGGCCAACCTAGAACAAGCGGTATTGAATAATGAAAAATGGTATGGCTCCGTCTATTACAACATTAAAGAGGAAGAAACAGACCAAGGAAAGCACTATCTGCTGTTTGGTTTTGATGGCTATTCCTTTTTTCGCAAGCGAAAAATTATCGACGTCTTAATCTTTCAAAATGGAAAGCCTACTTTTGGTGCCCCTGTATTTTTCAATGCCACAGACCGTAGAGGCCCTAAATTTAGAATTGTAAAAGAATATTCTGCCGAGGCAAGCATCCGAATGAATTATGATGAGCTGATGGAAATGATCATTTTTGATCATTTGATTACGCTGAATGGCCCGCACGGAGAGGGGCCAACTAACTATCCCGATGGTTCCTACGAAGGCTATGAATGGACAGACGGTAAGTGGCTGTATGTAGAAAAAATATTCCACCAATCTTCAGATGAAGCGCCCCGACCTTTTCCAGTATTAGAGGGCCAGCAAAAAACGATTTTTGGAAAAAGTAAAAAGGGCGGTAGGCCCTAGTACCCACTAATGATACACGAACATTCGATCCCTGTTACCCGCACGGCGCATTACGCTACCCAAGGACAAGTCGGCCCTCATATTCGCTACCTGTGCATAGCTTGCCACGGCTATGGCCAGCTTGCCGCCCGCTTCATTCGCAAATTTGATGTGGTGGATCGAGCAGATACGTTTGTTATAGCTCCGGAAGGCCTTTCTCGTTTTTATTGGGGAGGCGTGACTGGAAATGTAGTGGCGTCT
>JBCCRH010000154.1:0-12098 GCA_039208045.1 Bacteroidota bacterium | reverse complement strand
CGGCCTTTTACCCAAAAGGTAAATATTGGGGACGACCCCATCAATAACCGCATGTACGGTATTGATATGAACTTGAATAGAGAAGCTCCCTGGCTGACCAGAGCGGTGGATGCGCTCCCTTTATTTAGCACCAAGGCACCTTCGAATGTAGCCGTGAGCGCAGAAGCTGCTTATCTGCAGCCAGGGCACTCGCGAGCGATCAACCAGAACGATGAGGATCGTGGCGGGGTGGTTTATATCGATGACTTTGAGGGTTCTGCTAGTAGTTTTGATTTGAGAATTCCAGCTAATAACTGGTTCTTGGCCAGTGTGCCACAGAATGATGCCGAGAATAGAAACCCCCTATTTGCTGAGTCTATCTTGGTGAATGATATACGCTCGGGGGCAAATAGAGCACGCCTCAACTGGTACCGCATTGATCCGGCAGCGCGAGCTGGAAATGATGGCGATAATGTGTACACCAGTAGAGTAGATCAACAAGAGGTATTCCCAAATCTACAGCTTACACCAGATCAGCTACCGAATATTCAGACACTCGATTTAGCTTACTATCCACAAGAGCGGGGGCCTTACAACTTTGATGTTCCCGGTGGTTATCCTGGCTTTACTAGAGGGGTTAGCTTTTTGGGGGACTCCTTGATTTTGAATGACCCTGAAACGCGCTGGGGAGGTATTATGCGAGAATTGAATACCAATGATTTCCAGTCTGCCAATATTGGTTTCTTAGAATTCTGGATGCTGAGCCCCTACTTGGAGGAATCAGATCAGTCTGTACTAGATGGTCGAGAAGGAGATTTGTACATTAACTTAGGAAATATATCAGAAGATATTCTGCGAGATTCGCGGAAATTCTTTGAAAATGGCTTGCCTGGCCCTGCCAATGAAAATCGCCGAACGGATGAAACAGCGTGGGGGGTTATCCCAGCAGGACAGCAGATTACTAGAGCCTTTGAAAATGATAATGCAACGCGGGCACTTCAAGATGTCGGTCTGGACGGATTAGATAATGCTGCGGAGCGCGAAAAGTTTTCAGGCTATCTAGATGCGATCCGCGCGCAAAACCCGGTGGTAGCTGATCGCTTAGCGCAAGACCCTTCTTATGATGACTTCAGGTATTACCTACACCCCAGCTTCACCCAAGAAGATGGTATCCTAGAGCGCTATCGGGACTTCAATAACCCTCAAGGAAACTCCCGGGCGAATGATGGTAACAATACGCGCCAGACCAGCACCAACTTGCCAGATGCGGAGGACTTAAATAACGATAATACACTAAACGAGACCGAATCGTATTTTCAGTATAAGATACCTTTGCATTACGATCCAGCTAATCCCAGCCTGTTGGATGAGGATAGGACACCATTTATTACCGACTCGCAAGTAAGCACCGATGGGCGCAGAACTTGGTATCGCTTCCGAGTCCCCCTAGAAGGGCCCGATAAGGTAGCAGTAGGAGGTATCCAAGACTTCCGCTCGATCCGCTTTATTCGGATGTATCTGAATGGCTTTACACAACCTACCATCCTTCGTTTTGCACGCTTGGAGCTGGTGCGTAACCAATGGCGCCAGTATACGCGTGATTTGGCTCCACCAGATATTGTAAATCTTTGTGAAGATAATCTTACGACCTTTGACATTGATGCAGTAAATATTGAGGAAAATGCAAGCCGTCAGCCATTCAACTATGTTCTGCCACTCGGTATTCAGCGGGAACAGTCGGTAGGGGTGTTTAACAACCAACAGAATGAGCAGTCACTCTTTCTAAAAACCGATAACCTCTGTAGCGGTGATGCGCGAGCGGTATTTAAGATTGTTAATTTAGATATGCGGGTGTACGAACGCTTTAAGATGTTTGTGCATGCGGAGGCACCCAACGAAGATGTACCGGATAAGGCAGTCTCTATGTTTGTACGAATGGGTAGTGATCTGGAGGAAAATTACTATGAGTATGAAATACCCTTAGTGATGTCGAAGATAGAGAATCTATCGGGTAGTCCAAATAGTCCGGACTATAAACGAGAGGTCTGGCGGCAGGAAAATGAGTTTGATTTTTTACTAGATTCGTTGGTTGCTCTTAAGCGAGAGCGAAATAATACCGGTATCAATCTTAATGCAGAATATGTCATCGATAAGCAGGTGGGTGGTTCTACCCATAAACTAAAAATTAGGGGTAACCCTAACCTTGGCTTTGTAAAAGTAGCTATGGTAGGCCTTCGCAATGGCATTGAAAGTAATGGTGCACAATATTCGGTAGAGGCTTGGGCTAATGAAATGCGCCTTACAGGTTTGGATGAGCGGGGTGGCTTTGCAGCCATTGCCCGAATGGATATGCAGTTAGCTGATTTGGGTAACCTCACCCTTGCCGGTAACTACAGCAGTATTGGGTTTGGAGCCATCGACCAGAAGGTGCAGCAGCGGGCGCGAGAGAGTACCTATGGCTATGATGTGGCCACCACGCTAGAACTTGGTAAGTTTTTCCCTGAAGACTGGGGCATTCGCCTCCCCTTCTTTGCGCAGCTATCCAATACTACGAAAACGCCGGAGTTCGACCCTTATGATTTGGATGTTCAGCTAGACGATAAAATCGCCGACGCCGAAACGCAAGAGGAGAAAGATATTATTCGAGAACAGGCGCAGGAGGTGCAGACGATCAGAAGTTACAATTTTACGAATGTCGGAAAGGTACGAACGGGCACCGATCCAAGTCCTCCGAAACCGTGGGATATTGAGAACTTCAGTTTCAATTATGCCTTTACGGAAACCGAGCGCCGCGACCCCATCATTGAGCTAGATCGAGAACGGCGGTATACCGGTGGGTTTGACTATAATTTCTCCCGACAGGTGAAGTATATCGAGCCGTTCAAGAAGCTCATCGATAATGATAAGAATCTGAAATTCATTACTGATTTTCATTTCAATCCCTATCCGAACGCTTTTACATTCACGACCGTCTTAGACCGAAAATTTGCGGAAACGCGCTATCGTTTTGCTGGTGTAGATCCGCGCTTTAATACCTTCTATAATACTCGCTTTACGTGGGATCGAGACTACAACTTACAATGGGACTTGACGCGTACGCTAAAGATTAACTTCAATGCGACTAATGCTGGCGTAGTGGATGAACCTGGGGCAGATATCCAATTTGACCCGACTATCGAAGACCCTCGGTCTTTCCGGCGAGATAGTATTTGGCAAAATCTCCGAAATTTTGGTCGAACCAAAAACTACCAGCACAACCTGAATGTCTCGTACAATGTACCGCTTAAAAACATTCCATTTATTGGTGACCTCTTCCAAGTGAAGCTGCAATACCAAGGGGGCTACAGCTGGACGGCAGCAGCCTTGAATACGGATAGTTTAGGAAATGTGATACAGAATACTCAAAACCGACAAGCAAATGTCGACATCAACTTTGAGCGTTTGTACGACAAGATTCCATACATCAAGGACATTAATAAGAGTAATCGATCGCGAAGGCGCAATAATAGGCGAACGCCTACGAGAAGTAGGAACAAAGAGGAAACTAAGGAAGAGGATGATAAGAAGAAGAAACGACAAGGCCCAAGTGCTATCGAGAAGGCGCTTATCCGCCCGCTCCTAATGTTGCGAAAAGCGCGATTGAACTACTCCGAGCAATTCCGAACGGTTGTTCCTGGTTTTACGCCACAAACACAGCTCTTAGGGCTATCTTCAGGATTCAATGCGCCTGGCTGGGGCTTTGTAGCGGGGCTACAACCCAATATTCGAAGGGATAACAACCAAGATCCCAATAATCCCGATTGGCTAGAAGAAGCTGCTAACAATGGGTGGATGTCGAGAAGTGTCTTTCTCAATCAAGAGGTCATACAAGATTACACTCAGAATTATAACCTCCAAGTCACCTTGGAGCCGTTTAACGATTTCCGCTTAGAGTTGGAGGCAAAGCGGCAGTATACGGAGAACCATACCCAGTATTTTAAGGTACTAGATAAAGATGGTGGGGGTCAATTCGACCATACCATTCCGAAAGATATAGGTTCCATGACGATCTCTTACTCGGCCTTGAATACGCTTTTCCAGGATAGTAAGGATCAAATTATTGGGCTATTCGGCACTTTTGAGCAGAACAGGGTGACCATATCCCAACGCTTGGGCGTTGGTAGGCACGAGAACGATACGCTAGCTGTACAAGGATATACCCAAGGCTATGGCCGTACACAGCAAGATGTCCTATTACCAGCTTTTATCGCTGCATACACTGGACAGGACGCCAACTCGGTAGACCTCAATGTATTCGATCTTCTACCGAGGCTCAACTGGCGATTGAGCTACAACGGTTTATCGCGTATACCGTGGTTTGGCAAGATTTTCGACAACTTTACGTTAACGCACGGCTATAACTCGACCCTGACGGTGAATCAGTTTAATACGGGTCTGGACTTCCTGCGTTCTACGCAAGACCCGCTCTTTAGTGAAATTAATCCAGAGACGAATAACTTCTACGCGCGACTGGAAATACCAGAAGTGGCCATCCAAGAGTCTTTTGCCCCCTTGCTGGCTATCGATGCAACGCTAAAAAATGGAATGTCTTTTAATCTTGATTTCAAGAAGTCGCGAATCCTAGCCATGAGTTTTATCAATAATCAGTTGAGCGAGACACAAACACAAGAGTATGTGATTGGATTTGGCTATTTGCTACGCGATGTGAACATTGGTTTTCTGGGAGGAAGGAAGAAGAAAAAGAAACCAGAGGAAGAACAGCAGCCGCAGTCGAATCGTGGAAATAGAGGCAATCGAGGCAGTCAATTACAAGGGCGCGATTTGGATATTAATTTCAATTTCTCGCTACGTGATGATGTTACTTTTGCCCATCGCTTAGATGAAGGGGTCGTAGAGCCCGTACGCGGTAATTTCCAGTTAAGTATTTCGCCATCGGCGGAATATCAGCTGAACCGTCGACTTTCGCTCCGACTGTTCTTTGACTATCGTAGGAACGTTCCAAAGACTTCTGCTGGTTTCCCAAGGACAGATACCTCCGGTGGGGTAGTCGTTCGATTCCAGCTCAACTAACAGGGAGTATCAGGTGGTTATTTAGGCCCTGCCATACCAGGGTGTGACAGGGCCTAAACAATAGAATTCAGGCCTAACATATCGGAATTAACAATCGGTAACTTACTGGCTATAAGACGAATACAGCTCACAACCCTTAAGTAAACGAACGTTAAATATCCGTTAAAGTAAGTTGCTGCATTTGCTTAATGGCTAACTTTGTTAATGCCTAAGCGTTATTTATCATTGAGTCCTCAATTAATTCGTTCCCTGAATGAGTAAAAAAGCAATCTGGATCATAATTGGTTTGATGAGTGCTGCTGTCATCGGTGTGGTGTGGCTACAGGTTGACCTTATTGGCACATCTATGCGGGTTAATGAAGAGAAGTTTGATAAAGATGTCTTCAAGTCCTTAAAGAAAGTAGCAGAGCGCTTAGAAGAAGAAGAACGCCGAAAAGCGATAAACTACTACAGCAATGGTTATTCAAATGCTTACTACCGCGAAAGTCAGTTTCTTAGTCTTGACAGCAAAATCCAGCTTTCTATTATTCAACAATCGCTCAAAAGTGGGAACCTTAGAAAATCGCAGCAAAGCGGAAATGGAGATCAGTCCCTTTTTGACCAACTCTACGACGAATTAACGAGCCGCGGTAATGAGTTTAGTAAGCTCCTTTCTGGCAATAGCAATATCCCCCTAGATGAGCGGATTCGCCCCGATCGTTTGAATGAACTTCTAGAACTTGAATTAGCTGATAATGGTATTTCAACGGAATTCGAGTACGGCGTCTATTCCAGAAGAAAGCGAGATTTTGTGATCGTAAACGACCACTTTGTAGTCAATGAGGATCGGCCCGCAAATATGTCCAACAAAAATATTTACAAATCGAAATATCGGGCACACTTGTTCCCTGGCGAATCGCCAGTACCTGGCCTTTTGATGATCTACTTTCCTCAGCGCTCCAGTATTGTTTGGAGTTCATTATGGCTTACTATTTTAGGTACTATTCTATTTACAGGTCTCATATTAATTTGCTTTGGCTACACCATTGATGTTATTCTAAAACAGAAGAAGGTGTCAATGATGAAAAATGATTTCATCAACAACATGACGCATGAGTTTAAGACGCCTATCGCTACCATTTCGCTAGCGGCCGATAGCATCACCAGTCCGATGATTTCTGGGAAACCAGAAAAAGTATCGCGATTTGCCAATATCATTAAGCAAGAAAATAAGCGGATGAATAGCCAGGTGGAGAAAGTACTACAAATGGCGTTGATTGATAAGCGCGACTTTTCCCTCAAGCTTACTTCAGTCAATTTACATGAAGTAATAGACCGCGCGGTGGAAAATATAGAATTGCAGGTAGATAAAAAGAAAGGTACTGTTACCACTATGCAGTCGGCGACGAACCCAATGGTAGAGGGAGACATGACGCATATTTCCAATATGATTAATAATTTGTTGGATAATGCAAACAAGTATTCCCCCGAACAACCAGAAATATCAGTCCACACACGCAATGTACCTAATGGAGTTGAAGTTATAATTAAGGATAAAGGTATCGGGATGAGTAAAGAGGCCCGAAAGAATATTTTTGATAAGTTTTACCGCGTACATACGGGCAACTTGCACGATGTGAAAGGCTTTGGATTGGGCCTGAGTTATGTAAAAGCAATGATTACTGCTCATAAGGGGCAAATTGATGTGAAGAGTGAGCTGGGCAAGGGCAGTAGTTTTATTTTATTTTTTCCTTTTCATGTAGAAACAAACGGACAGCGACAGATGAACCCTAATTATTAATTGAAGAAAAACTGTTGTTATGGCGAATAATAAAATCTTATTAGTAGAAGACGACCAGAATTTTGGAGATGTATTGCGCTCTTATCTAGAAATGCACGATTATGATGTAGTACTTGCTACCGATGGGGAGCAAGGCTTAGAGAATTATAACAAAGGCGAGTTTGACCTTTGCATTTTTGATGTGATGATGCCCAAGAAAGATGGTTTCTCCTTGGCGCGTGAAATTAGAGAAAAAGATGTGGAGGTACCGATCATTTTTCTGACGGCTAAAACCATGAAGGATGATGTACTACAAGGATTTAAGATTGGAGCAGATGACTATATCACCAAGCCTTTCAACTCTGAGGAGTTGATCTATCGTATACAGGCCATTCTGAAAAGAAGTCAACAAAAAGCAGACCCTCGGGAAGAGATCAAAGAATTCATCATTGGTAAATACCATTTTAACTTTCCTCTTCGTATTCTAACCTTCCAACAAGGAGAAGAGGAAGAAGAAAAGGATAAGCTCTCGCCCAAAGAGGCACAACTACTGCGTCTTTTTGCCATGTATATGAATGACATCCTACCCCGCTCGGAAGCACTCACTAAAATCTGGGGAGAAGATAACTATTTCACAGCGCGCAGTATGGATGTATTTGTAACCAAACTCCGTAAATATTTGAAGCGCGACGACAATATCGAAATTGTAAATATCCACGGTAATGGTTTCCAACTGCTGGTAAAAGCAGAAGAAGAAGCCTAGTAGCTACCATTTTTTTCCTATTATAGGATATAATGATAAAATATTTTTATATTTGAGACTACGAACATAGTCCTTCCTTACGGAAGGTTTCTATATAACTTTAGTTTTTGGGATTATGATTTCCGGCTGGGTAACTACATGTTACTCGGCCATTTTTTTAACTAGCCAATTCTATTCTCTTGTATAAGCTATTGCTAAAGCCATTCTTCTTCCAGCTCGCTCCTGAAAGAGCGCATTCCCTCACCCTATCGCTGTTTAAAATAGGCTTGAAATTACCTATTGTTAGTAGTATTCTCAAAACGGTATATCGTACCAACGACCAGCGCCTACAACGTACTTGCTTTGGCTTGCACTTCCCCAATCCAGTTGGCCTAGCTGCTGGCTTCGACAAGGATGGAAAGCACTTTCGTGAAATGGCACACCTTGGTTTTGGCTTCCTAGAACTAGGTACAGTTACCCCAAAACCACAAGTTGGAAATCCTCAGCCTCGCCTTTTTCGCCTTCCGGCAGATGATGCCCTGATCAACCGTATGGGATTTAATAATGACGGGGTGGATGCCTTGGTAGAACAGCTAAAAAAAGGACGCCCCAAAGGAGTAATTATCGGAGGCAACATCGGTAAAAATAAGGTGACTCCGAATGATAAGGCAGTAGATGACTATATCTATTGCTTTGACCAGCTCTTCCCTTATGTCGATTATTTTGTAGTGAACGTAAGCTCTCCTAACACGCCTAATTTGCGTGACCTTCAGGAAAAAGAACCGCTCACCCAATTATTATCGACCCTACAAGAGCGCAATCACCGCCAAAAAACGCCCAAGCCTATTCTACTAAAGATCGCTCCTGATCTGACAGATACCCAGCTGGACGATATTCTCGAAATTGTAGCTACTACCAAAATAGCGGGCGTCATTGCAACCAACACCACTATCAATCGAGCAGACTTAGCCACCTCCGCTCAACAAATCACAGAAATCGGCAATGGCGGTCTGAGTGGCCAGCCTGTGAAGCAGCGCGCCACAGCTGTTATCCGTTACTTAAAAGAGCGATCAAATAATGATTTGACTATCATTGGAGTAGGCGGTATTGCTAGCGGTGAAGATGCGATCGAAAAGTTGCAAGCAGGAGCCGATCTAGTTCAAATCTATACGGGCCTCATCTATGAAGGCCCCATGCTCGTTAAGCGCATCAATCAAGCTCTACTCCAGCAGGCTTGATCGCTACTCTATCTTTTTCGCATTACTTACACCATTTTACAGTGACTAGAGGACTTAACAAAAGTGCCTCAGCAAATATGCACGTCATATTATGAAAAAATGATATGGTATCCTTTTTGCTCTAAGCAAATAGTACCATAGCGGAAAAGGAATATGGCGTATAGGTTTTTGATCCCATGTTTCATACTCTAAAATACGAACCGCTATGTTAATGTGCTTTTTACTCTTTTGCTTACTTGGCTACAATTTAACGGTAATGATGAACGAAAAGACCCTGGTCTACTACAAGGATGTCCGATTTTGGCTAATGATAGCCTCCCTACTGATATTGATTGGATTAACAGTACAGACGTATCCTATATAGCTCACCTCGACTACGCTCGGTGAGCAGCCTATTCCCTACTTCTGAATTTTCAGACTTAAGTCTAAACTAGTCGCAGAGTGCGTAAGTGCGCCAACAGAAATGAAGTCCACGCCGGTCTTTGCATAGCGGCGTACGTTGTGAATATTGATACCACCTGAAGCCTCTGTCTCAAACCTCTGCTGCACAATAGCAACGGCCTCTTCTAGCAGCTGTACTTCAAAGTTATCCAGCATAATGCGATGTACTTTACCCACTTCAAGCACTTCATATAGCTCTACTAAGTTGCGAACCTCTACTGTAATCTCCAGTCCGAGCTGGTGCTGTTCGTTATAAGCCACCACTTTTTCAATAGCACTACGCAGGCTGCCGCAGGCATCTACGTGATTGTCTTTTATCATAAAACGGTCGTATAGCCCATTTCGATAGTTGTGGCAACCTCCTAATTCTACTGCTTCTTTTTCAAGAAATCGAATGAGAGGCGTTGTCTTCCGAGTATCTAATATTTTGACATTTAGGTCTTCCACCTCAAAGTGAAACCGATTACTCAGAGTAGCAATACCACTCATGCGCTGCATGGTATTTAGTACTAAGCGCTCCGCTTTGAGTAATGCCTGTGTATTGCAGCTTACCTCAAATACCACATCGCCAATGTGTACGTGCGTACCATCTTCAATGTGTTGAACAAAATTTGCATTAGGATCAACCTGCTTAAATATGGCCTTTGCAACCCGCACCCCAGCCACTACTCCGACATCTTTTACCAACAGTTGAGCCTTACTCTGGCTATCCGCAGGGATGCATGCCAGCGAAGTAAAGTCACCAGGCCCGACATCTTCTGCCAGTGCCTTTTCAATAAAATCCTGAAGCAAATCATTCTCTTTCATATACGCCGAAATTTTGGCGCAAAAATAAGGAAAACTATTAGAACATGATACCTATTCTAATGGTCAAGCTACGAGTTATTCCTTTTGAGTCCTCTTCTACTGGGTCAGGTCGATCAGGATCGTTCACCTGTCCATTGTCATCTGTGACATCCAAAAAGCCAAAATGCAAGGCTAAGCCACCTATCAATCTGGTATTTTCGGAGATGCTATATTCAACACCACCACCAATTCCCCAAGACATATTGAGTAGATTTACCTCGTCTCTGATGTTGAATTGTTCTTCACTATCAATCTGACTGAATTGCTCCACTTTCCCTCGCGCTTGTGTTTTAATACCCAAAATAACAGAGGGTTCTGCATAGTACCGAATATAGCCAAACTCCCGTGTGCGCATTTTTAGCCCAAGAGGAATTTCTAAGTATTGAATACCATAATCCAAGCTTACGCCGTCAGGCATATCCGTGCCATCGGGAATGGGCAAATCCGTGCGCGTCCAATAGCGCCCGCTATTTTCGTGTTGGAGGGTTCCCCCGTGGTTGAAGATAAACCCGATCCCTGTAGTGATGGCATAATTTTCACGGAAGTAATATTCTCCAATCATGCCCAGGCGTAGCCCTAAATTGGTACCACTAGGGTTAATGTCATTCGTATTAGCTGACATCCAGTTGAAAGTAGGGCTAAGATGAAAACCAAAACGAATTTCCTTTTCCTCTTGAGCCACTGCGATAGAAGCCAAGCAGGTGAAAAAGGCTAGCAAAACAACAATTTTTTTCATTATAGTAAGTTTTTAATGGTTCAAGAGGGTGTGATAGATGGAATGACAGCAAATTTATGCCCCATTAAGGATAATGTGATGGTTTTTTGAAATTATTTTGTCAGCAAATAACGATTATATATGTACCAAAGACTATGCCTCTACTTATCTGCGCTTCTGGCACTTAGCGGTTGTCAATTGGATGTGGCAGAAAAAACGCCCGATGTCTCCAATATCCAGATCAATCTAGATATTAATCGATTCGAGCAAGCCCTGTTTGACCTAGATACAACAAATTGGGAGACCGAACTGCTCACCTTGGAACAAGCACAACCGATCTTTAGTGATTTGTATTTCAGCCGTATTCTAAACTCTAAGCAACTGGGTGACCAGCACCCTACCTACGTAAAAGGCTTTGTACAGCACCCTGCCGTCCGGCAGCTCTATGATACTACTCAGATAGTTTTCAAAAACCTTCAACCTATCAAAGAAGAAGTAACACAGCTGCTTCAGTACTACCGCTATTACTTTCCTCAGGATTCTGTAGATGGACAGTTAACGACCTTTATCTCCGAGTATACTATCGGTGCGTTTCTATACGAAAATAATAAGATTGGCCTGGGCCTTGATTTCTTCCTTGGAGCAGATTATCCTTACCAGAAGTACAATCCCAATAATCCCAGCTTTAGCCAATATATCACCCAAAGCTTTACCAAAGCTCACATCACAGAAAAGATCGGTAGACTACTGCTGGAAGATAAACTAGGCTTTCCAAAAGGAAATCGATTACTGGACCAGATGATTCACAATGGGAAAAAATTGTATATGCTCGATCGACTGCTACCTAGTGCTCCCGATAGCATCATCCTAGAGGTAACAGGCACACAAGCTGAATGGCTCAATAATAATGAGCGTAATATGTGGTCGTTTTTCTTGGAGGAAGACCTACTTTATAGCTCGGACTTTCAAGATATTAGAAAATATGTAGAGTACAGTCCTCACTCCCCTGGTATGCCCGATGAGGCCCCTGGCAGAACCGGCAACTGGCTAGGCTGGCAGGTGGTAGAAGCCTACATGAAGCGGCATCCCGAGCTCAGCTTGAATGATCTGATCGCCATTAATGATGCACAGATGATTCTGGACGATGCCCGATACAAACCTCGGCGCTAGTTCAGCAGGTTATAGTTAAACAACCCAAGTTTTGTGAATTCTGACTTGCCCTTTTTCCGTCCTGCCGCGTTAAAAAGCCTCGCCATATCTAAGGATATGCCTACGTTTTTTGCCTTGCAGGCCAAAAAAATGTCGTTG